>JAFEBR010000540.1 GCA_018242565.1 Planctomycetota bacterium
AATGTTCCGAATTCGGTCGAGCGACAGTCGTGTCCCTGCTGAATCGGCACTTTCCGCTTTAACAGCTGCCGCGCCGATTTCAGCCACATAGGCTTCCTTGTTTCCGGCAGCCTGGGCCGCCAAGGCTCGGTCGGCACTGGCTACCGCTGCTTGTCTCTGTTGTTCGGCTTCCTTTTGTTTGCGGCTGGCCAATTCAGCTTTCTGATCGGCGCGAGTCCGTTCTTTGTCCGCGGATTCTTTTTGCCGCAGGGCTTCGCGCTGTTCCTGTTCCGCTTGGGCCGCTTTGATAATGGCGACCGCTTCGTTTGCTTGGGCTTGTGCACCGATCAGTTCTGCAATCAAACTTTGGACCTTGGCTGCATCACGCTGTTCTTCTGCCTTCGCTTTTTCTGCCTTCGCGATCCCTTCCTGTTCTGTGGCAATCTCTTTCTGTTTCGTGGCAATCCCTTCTTGTTTTACGGCGTAATCCTTCTCGGCTTTGATTTGCTGATACGAGAAGACACCGCCACCCACCAGCGTCACCAGCAGTACGGAAATCGCCGTGTACGCCATCTTCAGCAGACGTTTGCGTCTCTGTCGGGTGGCCTTGCCGTTCTTCAGGCCGGCCACCACTTCGGCATGGGCCGGGTTTTGTGGATCGGCGACGCTCAAACCCAGGTCGAAGTCTTCGCGGGCCAGTGCGGCTTGGGCGTATGCCAGCCTGGCGACGCTGGCGCCGGCTTCCGCTTCCGTATTATGCTCCCATTGCTCTTTCGCTTCCTGGAAGGTGATTACCGCCCGGGCGAATTCCTGCGGATCGTTCGATTTTTGAGCGCGTGACAGCAGTGTGCCGGCCTTCTGTACCAGACTGCGACTGATCGCGTGTTTCTGGTAATCTCGGATCCGCTGAATGAATTCGTCGACGTTCGCAAAGCGCTCGGCAGGTTTGGTTTTCATCGCCTGCAGTGCGATGTCGAGCAATTCACCTTTGTAATCCGTCTGACGAATCTCGTTGTTGCACAGGCTCATCAACTGAGCCTTGCGATTGTTCATCAGCGGATGGGGCGGGTGCCCCGTGATGATCTCAAACAGCATCGCTCCCAGCAGGTACACATCACTGGCGGGGCCGATCGCTTCCAGCGGTCCCATGAACAATTCGGGTGGTGCATAGGCCGGGGTACCCCACCCGAGGCTGTTGCTGCCGGTGGTGAGCTCGATTCCTGTGTCGAAATCTGGTTGGACGAACGCGGTCCCCCAGTCCATCACATACACCTCGCCGTGGTCACCGACGCGGATGTTACTGGGTTTCAGATCGCGATGGACGACTCCTTTCGAGTGCGCGTATCCGACGGCGTCAGCCACTTTCAGCAGGATTTCGAGGTTTTCTTCCTCGGTTTTGGAATCGATCACATCGGCCCAGTCTGCCCCGCGGACAAACCGCATCAGGTACGCCAGTTGGTTGTCTGACGTGCGGGCCATGTCGTAAATCGGCACGATGTACGGGTGCTCGAGATTGGCGGTGACATGGGCCTCAGAGAGAAACTGGTCGCGCAACCGTTTCTGGTAGGGGCGATCCTTCGAACGATCGTCGGAAACGGAAAGTGGCGTGCCGGAAGTCCGAGTCTCGCCCTTGATCATTTTCAGGGCGACTTCGCGGGCCAGCGATGTCTGGCGGGCCTTCCAGATGGCACCCATGCCACCCCGGGCTCGGCCAGATTCATCCTGGTCAATGCGTTTCAGCCGGGTGAAATCGGCCCGCAACTGGGAGTCGTCCGACAGATCGCGAATGTCACGCTCTTTAATGACCAGTTGTTCTTCCAGCGCGGCTTCAAGCTTCCCGCCCGCTGAGCCCCCGCCGGGTTGCGTCGACGGGACGGCGGCTTTCGGTTTCACCGGCGTCGGAGTCTGCAGAATCGTGCCGGGGATGGGTTCTCGTTCGTCCTCGAGCACGGTCGCCAATCCGTCGGCGACTGGTGGTTTCCAGGTCTGCGAATGATCGAAGCGACTGTCTCCGTCGATGTCCGAATCAATGCCCGCGTAGTCTGCAGTGAGTTGTTCGGTGTGCGGAACAGGCTCGCTGGCGAGCGTCTGTAACGCCGTCTCGTCGTAGTGGCTGGCCTCATCGACCTCGCGGGCATCCGGGCCGGCAACTGTGTCACCCGCGGCGAACGGGTCCACATCGCCCGCCAGGGTGCCCATCAATTCGGTCTCGGTCTGCAGGCTGACTGGCGGGAATTGGGCTCCGCAGGCGGCGCAAGTTCCATTCGCACGTTCGCTCGGCGACAACGTCTGGTGGCATGTCGGGCATGTGGTCATGTTGAAAACCTATCAAACTGCGCGAAAATCGCTGGTGTATGTGCAGCAGGCAGAAATCGTGGAACTTGGTCCGTTTACGTATCGTTCGAAGGCACAGAGCCTGTCAGAGGGCCGATTCGATTTTTCAGTTGGGACAGCAATCGTCCCGCCTTCGTTAGGCGGCCCGCAGATTGCGGATGGAGTGGCGTTTGTTCTGTCGGGCGAACGCGCTGTCGCAAAGCCTCGTAGGCCAGCGCTGCGCTCACGAGCGGCAGAGCGAGCCCCTTCGACGATCGCTGGTCGATACCGGCAGTGGCTCTTGCCGGCTGGGGAGCGATGAACCTGCCACCAGCCGGAATTGTCGCCACCGGGTCCATACAGACATCGACGACTTCCCAGGCTCCGGTCGTGGCCAGGGCTGATGCGGTCTGGCTGGCTAGGATTTCGAAGGGCAGATTGACGGTTGTGCTCAGGTCGGCGTCTGCTGATGTGGACGTTGCGTCAGCACTGCTGTCGTCTGGTTCGGAGGTCGTCGGCGCTTCCGCTTCATCGAGATCGCCAAACGAAATCGGCTGTCCCTGGCGGATGTACACGTCGAGGATTTCACGATCGACAATATCGCCATTGTTGGTGACCCGCAGGAGGATCTTATAGTGGCCGTCGGGGAGCTTTTTGAAGATCTCGGCCAGTTTACCACTGGTAATTGCGTCCCGGGGCAGTTCAATCGGAGCCGGTGATTCCGCATCGGGATCAGCCGCAACAGGCTGCAGGTACGGCAATCCGAATCGGTCATAGGCTTGAGGCGGAGCGCTGGGGAAACTCTCCAACTCAAGCGGATTGACCTGCGGCAGAACGTTCACCAGCACGACCGGGGGCGGGGGCGGGGCTGCCGGAATCGGCGGAGCCATTTCCGGCTCCATCAGAAATTGCGGGTTGAACACCTGAAACGCGGCGTTCGGGATCAGCGTGAATTCTACTCTGGTGGTTGACACTTGAACTGGATCGCCCACAACAATATTGAAATTTGTGGGGACTTGCGTCGTGACTGTCACCGGAATCGGTGTCGTGCCGTTCAATAACCCAAACTGCTGCGAGTAGGTGAAGCTCAAATTCTGTTCAACACGGGAACCCGACTGGTTGTCGATGTAAAATGGCTTATTCGAATTCGGATTCGTAAAGTCGTGGTAATTGATCGTGGCGTTCAAGCCAAAATCGTAGGGGTGGCCGGACAGCAGTTTCAATGACACATTTCCATTCGTGTCGATATTCACGCCGCCGAACGCCGACACATCGGTAATGTCGATCTGCGGGGGTGATCCATTGATCGCCGCAACTTTGTTCACATCCGAGAACACGGTGTAGCCACTTGGGTCATCTTGGTACGTGGCCACAACGAAGTGGTTCTGGCTGAACCTGCCGCCTGATGGCCCCGAAATCGTAATCGTAATCAAGATCCCATTGCTGAAGATGGTTGTTGATTGCGGCGTATAGGGGATGTCGTAGAGGACGTTGCCAGCGACGCTGGCGTTGAACATGGCGCTGTCCTTGATTTGGACATCCGGCTGTCGCGTCAACGTCATCGAGAGCGATTTTGGCGGCTTTTGACCAGCCAGGTCTTGCATCCTGGGAGCAAGAGCAGCACCAATCACTGTGTCTTTGTCTCCGGAAATCGATGTCGAAATCAGCTTGTTGGCTTCGGACTTATTGGCGATTGCAATTTGCAATTGTTCGGCCGTCGTCCGCGCGGTGAGCCCGATCGTAATAATGCTCTTCCCGGGATTCTGCTTATCCGCACTGACATTGACGCTGGGAGTGGTTGCGTTGGAATTTGAGTCCATCACAAAGACAATCTTCGTCCCATCACCCGAAGTTCCTGCTGACTTCGAAGTGAAGGTCATGTAAAAGCCGTTCGGCAGATCGAAATTGTAGAACGCTTTAGCCGCCGGCATGCCATTCAGTGCAAGCGAGGTTGATGAGGCTCCGTAATCGTAATTCATCGTCTGGGCGATGTTCGTATTACCGTCGCCCTCGATCGTTGTGGTGATTGTTGCTCCCACAGCAGCATCGAGTGCTGCTTTCAATTGGGTCGCCGTCGTGACGTTATTCGATCCTGTGTAGAACGTCACAACAATCATTTTGGGATCAGAAGCGTTGACTGTCGGTAAGCCGGTGGTTGCGTTGTCTTTTACGAATACCAGAACGGTGCTCTCGCCCGTGCGAGAGACGAACGTCATGTCAACGGCGTGTTGCGAGTTGAAGTCATAATTGGTCGACACCGCGGCGGTGTCATTGAGCTTCAAATTGCCCTTGCCGGTGTTGTGTTGACCAACATTGAAATTGACGTTCCCACCGGCATAGTTGGCAATCGTGTTGCGGGCGGCGGCATGCGAGTTGATCGTCATGTCGCCGGTTTGCGCGGTGAGATTCAAACTCGGGCGGTCCAGTTTCAGGCTGGCCGAGGTCTGGCCATTTCCAAATAGCAGGCTGCCAGCGATGTTGGCCAAGCCGTTTCCGATGATCGTGGTAGAAATCGGAATGTTGTTCGTCTTGTCGAGCGCCGTTTTCAGATCGTTCGCAGTCGTGAAATTCAGCGGATTGGTACTCAGGGTGATCGCAATCGTTTTTCCATTAATCTTAACAGACGGCTCGGCTGAATTGCTTGTGCTTGATTTCGTAAACACCAAGGTGATGCCGTCGTCGATCTCGCCGGGCAGTTTCGACGTGAAGATCAGATTGACTGCATTTCCTGAATTGAAATCGGAGATCACCGTGGCTGGGCCGGTACCCGTGGCTGTCACCCAGACTTTCTGTTGAGTCGTCAGTGAATCGGCGACAATCGAGATAATTCCGCCGTTGGTTTGGACTCCCACGACATCATTCGTGGTCGTCGCCGGGAGTGGGGCACCGAAGTAGGCGTTGTGCGTCACCGTGTCGATCGTTAGCGCAATGGAATTGTTGAAAATGATTGCGCCACCCAGGGACGAATTGGCCGCCGCCAGGACATTGACCGCGTTGGCACCGTGCAGATAAATGTCTCCCGCTGATGTGGAAACTCCCAGGGCATTGGACGTAATCGTCGCGGCAGAACCAGAGTTCGCGGGCGCTTCGATGATGCTTCCCGCTGCATTCAAGCGAACGGTGCCAGCGGATGTGCCGCCGGTCGAAATGTTCTGCGCGATGTTCAATGAATCCAGTGACAGAACAGTAATATCACCGCCGGTGCTGAGCAGTAGTCCCTGGATCTCGACGGCACCGTGTGACTGTGTTACGAGCGTGATGCTCTGGGCATCGGAGTGGTCCACGACGGTGCCGGTGGTGGTCAGATTGCCGGTGTTACGGACGGAGATGAGACCGCCGGTCTGATCAATGCCGGTGACGGTCAGCGTGGCAGCGGCATTGGCCAGGCTGATGTCGCCGGTGGTGCTGTTGGTGGCGTGGAAGCTGGAGACGGTGTTGGTGTTGTCGAGCAGCGTGCCGTTCTTCGAACTGGTGGTCAGCAGTCCGCCGCTGATGATGCCCGTTCCCGACTCCTGAATGAGACCGCTGTTGGCGGTCAGGTTGACGTCACCGCTGGTGGCGATGCCGCCGCTGACGACCGGACTGAAGTCGGAGAAGGTGATGTTGCCGGCAGACGTGACGGACACATTGCCGGAACCGGTGGTGACCGGTGCGGCGATCACGACATCACCGGAGGTGATGGTGTTCAGGTTGATGTCCCCGGTGAGTGTGCCGGTGACGGCGGCGTCGAGGGTCA
>JAFEBR010000541.1 GCA_018242565.1 Planctomycetota bacterium
AAGATTGTCGAACAGAAAGATGCGACCCCGTCGGAACAGGCGATCCGCGAGGTCAACGTGGGTTGCTACGTGTTCGATTGCCGGTCGTTGTTTACCGCGCTGGACGAGATTCGCCCGAACAACAAGCAGCAGGAATACTACCTCACCGATTGCGCTTCGATTCTGCTGGGCAAAGGGCAACGTGTCTTAGCGGCCAAGAAGCTGGATATCGTCGAGGCGCTGGGAGTCAACACGCGGGCCGAACTGGTCAAGGTGCATCGCGCCTTGCAGCAGGGATTCCTCGAGCGCTTGCTGTCCGAAGGGGTCACTATCGTCGATCCGTCGCAGGTGTCCATCGATCTGCGGGCCCGCATCGGGGCCGATACGGTCATTGCCCCGTTCACGACCATCACCGGCCCGGCGATCATTGGTGCCAACTGTCGGATCGGGCCGCATGCCCATGTCGGCCCCCAGGCCGTGCTGGTCGATGGCACGACCGTCGGCCCGTTCGAATCGGTCGGTTGATCGCGCCGGCCACAACACGGCTGGTCTTCCAGGATGTGGTCGGCTTGGGGAATCATCGCGGAAATTGACCGTGCGGCTCGTTTTCGCTACGGTTTGCCCCATTGAGCATGGCTGACGAGCACTCTGACGGGACGAGCAAATCGCAGCCGACCGAGTTCAGGATCTGCAGGGCGTACTTCGTTTGATGAATACCGAGTCCGACTCACCGGCCAGCGGCACTTTGGATTCAGCGGAGATCGAGCGTCGGCGCGCCACCCGTTTCGTTTGGGCGACCTGGGCTCTGATGACTTTGGTGACCGGAGCCATGGTCTATTGGCTGGGGATCAGGATTCCCTTCTGGGATGAGTGGGACGCCACCGTCCCGTTCGTGACGGGCGAGTGGCCCGTCACCTGGAGTGCCTTATGGGGCTCACACAATGAACATCGGATCGTTCTGCCCCGACTGATTCTGGCAGGGCTCGATCAACTCACCGACCACAATTTCCGAGCGGGCATGTTTCTGACCGTGGCTCTGCTGAGTGCAACCAGTGCCGCGTTGTTGATGTTCGTGCGTCGTCTCCGTGGCTATTGGGTCTGGACCGATGCCTTTTTCCCGTGTCTGTTGCTCAATTGGGGGCATGCCGAGAATCTGGTCTGGTCCTTTCAGCTGCAGTTCTCGCTGGTCTGCAGTTTCGGCTGTCTGGCCACCGCCTTAATGGCTGATCGGGAACGTCCGAACGCGGTAAAAATCGCATGTCTGGGCGCGTTGTTATTGCTCTGGCCATTGTGTTCCGCGGCGGGCATCATCTGCGGCTTGATCATCGGATTGTTCTTTGCTGGCTGTTGGTATTGGCGACGCGAACCCGAGATGGTGCTGTCCAAGCCGACATTGGCGCTAGCGGCGGCGATGATGGTGCTCATCCCGATCGAAAGTGTGCTGACTTTCGTGCCCCGCAGTTCCATCCACAAGCCGGCCACCGACCATCTTGCCTTAATTCGAGATATCTTGCTCGAATTCGGCATGGTCTTCGGTCAGGGAATTGTCCGCCGCGTCGGAATCCCGGTGTCGCTGGTCTGCCTGGGACTGTCGGCGCTGACCCTCTATTGGCTGTGGCGCGGCTCAGAATGCATGGCCACCTCGCGCTTAGCACGGTGGGGGTTGGCACTGGCGATCGTCGCCCATTTGGCGCTGGCCTGTGCGCTGGCCTGGGCTCGTTCTGGACTGGGCCAGGCCCACGCGGCCCGTTACACGACCCTGTTGGCCCCCCTGCTGGTCGCGATTTATCTGGCAGCGGTGCGGTGTGCTCCCGTCCGGGTGCGACCGGTGGTGACCGGTACTCTGTGTGTCCTGCAGTTTGTGCTCGCCATTGCATATGCGGTTTCGGGGCGGGCTGTCTGGGAAGAACGCAAAATCCAGGCCGATGCCTTTGAGCAAGATATCGAGAACGGAGTGCCTCTGGCGGAATTGATCGAGCGGTATTCCGGTCGATTTCATCCCAAAGACGAGGTCTTGACCAGGGAAATACGCCGGTTGCATGCCGCCCAAATTGGCATCTTCGCCAAGATTCCAATGGAATCCCCCATGGCTGACGCCGAACCGACTCCTCCGCCAGCGCAATAAAGCGTCCGTACGCACATGGAGTTGTGTTCGATGGAATGGGTGCCCAGATTGCCCAGGCTGGTCTGTTTGTGGATTTTGTGCCGGCGAGTTGGTCTCGACACGAATCGGGACGGGTTTTATAGTCCCGCGCCTACTAGAGATTCTGCCTCGATTTGTCTCCCCAATCACCTCTCAAAACGTGGATTCGACGAGTCTCTCGTCCGATTCCGGACTGCGACATGCCGCAATTCTCACCCCGGCTATTGACCCCGGTAATGCTGGTGTTAGCCACTGGCTGTGCCGGTGGCGACTATTTCGCCGGCAGTTCTCGGCATAACAATGCAGTGGCACAGACGGCGGCGGCGGAACCCGAAGCACCCCGTGAATCGCCCTCTCGTGAGCGATTGCCAAAATTCACCAAGGCGGCTCCTGCGAGCCGTTCCGAACAAAAGGTCACGGCAACTCCCAAAAAAAGCCGGTTTGCGAATCGCAGTTTTCAGGAATTGCTCGGTGATTCGGAAAAACTGCGCGCGGCAGGAGATTTGGCCGGCGCCCGATTGGCGTGTGAACACGCGCTCCGACTCAGTCCCAATGACCTGGATGCCCGCCACCAGTTGGCACGGATCTCGGATGACCAGGGACGCTTCGCCGAGGCCGAGCGCATTTACATTTCACTGCTCCACCAGCGTCCCGATGATGCGGGCTTACTGACCAGTCTGGGCTGGTCGTACTACCTGCAGGGGCGATTTGATGAAAGCGAACGCCGGTTGCGTGCGGCGTTAGCCGAACAACCGCAAAACCCGGTCGCACTCAACAATCTCGGGTTCGTTTACGGTGCCCGGGGAAATTTGCATGCGGCGTGGCAGTGCTTTCGAGCGGCTGGGACAGAAGCCCAGGCGCGCGAGGCGATGGCCATGCTGACCCAACAAGCCGCTCCCGGCACTGCGCCTGAAGACTCGGCCGTCGATGTTCCCGAAGATCCGCTGATGGCAAGCGGCAAGGCGCGGATCCGTTCGGCCTCACCTGTGACGCCGCGGCCTGATCCGGTCGATGAAGACCCTGACTGGTGGAAATCGGTGCGGAACCAACCCTCATCTGAAGAACCTGATCGCGGTACTCACGCCTCATCGGTCAACACCCCCTGGAGTCAAGGGGCCGAGGCCAGTCACGATCCGCAGGTTGCAGGTGCATCACCTCGAATTCCGGGAACGCTCAATCCGTCAGTACGCATGGGGTATGGCGAACCGACCGCTCCCTCCTACGTTCCCTCGGTGTTGAGTAACTCGCAACCACAAACAGAGCCCGGGGCTCGTTCTGTGGCGTCAAATTCCGTCCCATCGAAATCCAACCAACCGGCTGTCGCCAAATCGGGCGACACGCCGCTGGTTGAGATTTCTGTCCCCCCATTACGTCCTAAAGCAAGCGTGCCGGCGGAATTTCGTGTTCCGGAATGGCCCAAGCACCCCACAGGACAGGCCGGTGGCGCCGCCGCCTCGTCGGCAGGAAAGGTACAGCAATCTTCGGCGGAACCGGCTCGGCCGAATGTCCCGTCCGCACCGAAATCGCGACGTGAGGCCCAGGCACTGGCTGCCCAACTGGGGTTGAATGCCGGCGTGGGTGGTCTGGGCTTCTCGGCGGCCGCCGCACCCGACCGACCTGCCTCGGCAAAAGATCCATCGTCGGATGAAAAATCGAAACCTGCCGATCCCGCTCAAGTGGATCTCCTCTCGAGCCCGGGGACCGCGGGGAACATCACTCCCACCCAGGGATCGTCCACGGCCAGTTCCCCGAAGTGATCGCCAGTTTGCGGTGACTTCGTTGGCAAGCACCGCGTGCTCGTTTTCATCAAGCGGGCATAACGCGACTCAACCGATTTTCAGTCAGATGTTCCGGGCTTC
Source organism: Planctomycetota bacterium (assembly GCA_018242565.1). Taxonomy (GTDB): domain Bacteria; phylum Planctomycetota; class Planctomycetia; order Planctomycetales; family Planctomycetaceae; genus JACQFH01. The sequence goes on from JAFEBR010000541.1 coordinate 3,982, forward strand.
GCTTTGCCGCGACCTGTCTCGAGCAGACTGGGGGGCGTTAACAATGTGGCCAGCACTTGCGTGTAAACACGATGGCCGAAATCGTTGGGATGGTTGACCCCATTTCCCGTCTGGTCCCAGTCCTGCTTCAGTTCCAGAAATCCGGTCCAGATCGCCGTCAGATCGGCGAGAGCAATGCCGGGCTGACACAGTTTCATCAGTTCCTCGCGAAACTCTGAAAATGACTCTTGTCGCAGGCGAATCCAGTCCCGATTTCCCAGCATTGAGGCAACCAGGATGAACTCGGATTCGGGCAGTTTCTCGCGTATGCCAGCGATCATTCCGGCAGTATTCTTGCCATACTCGCCGCCAGGGCGTCCTGCCGAGTCGTTCATTCCGAACGCCAGGACCACCAGGTCCGGCTTTTCCGCGATGACCGCGTCGATTTGTTTGAGTCCCCAATCGGTGGATGTTCCGCCGACCGACAGGTTCTTCAGGTCCACGGGAGTCGAATATCTGGCCGCCAGCGTCTGCTGGAACAACTCGGGGTAGGCAGGCTGATATGGAGGGCCATCGCCCAACAGCGACGCATTGGCGCCCGCCGAAATGCTGTCTCCCAGAACGACAATCTTGAAGGGCTGTTTTTGGCTCAACTTGGCAATCGACTTGGGGAGCGCCGTGGCCGAGAACTTCGGGATCGGGAATTTCCAGGCATCGGGAGCATGCCGGTAGGTGATGCAGGTCTGCATGTCGGCGTATTCGAGGCGGCCGCCGAAAAAGATCTCGCCGTTGCCGTCGCGATGGGTGAGCTGATATTTCTGTGAATTGGCCGGCCGCCGCAATTCGGCCGGTGTCCGCGAGACGATGCGTGACCCGGTTGGCAAGACGATCTCCCGCATTCCCGATTTCCAGATATAGTCACGTCCGTTTTCGTAGGTCAGATCGCCGGCCGAATTCTTGACCGACACGATTTCCAGCACGGGAAACAAGACGGACGCTCGTGCCTCTCCAGACTTTTCATCCTTGATGAACAGCACCGATTCGCCGGCCACGATTTCTCCTTCCCAGAACGGGCGGGTCAATGTCGGGTCGTATTTCCACTTGGGCCTGGCGGCTTCCTGTGCGGAGATCTGGGCTCCAAACCACAGGATCAAAATGGCAATAACGATCGGTAGGCTGCGAAGCATGTGTCGATTTCTGCTGCGGAAAAGGAACCCCGGAGGGTGCTACCCTGGGGCATTTTTGACGGAAAATCAGGGACCCGACGGCTCTGTTCTAGTTTCCGCCAGTGGTCCTGACAACTCAGTCTGGCTGGGACGGATCTGGACAATTTTTCGAGAGATTTGTATTGAGAACCCAGATCGAGAGTTCTTTCGGACGATTCGGCCGGTCAAGCCCCCACGAGGTCACAATATGTTGCATTGGTCCCGTTCACTGTGTGTTCTCATCGTTGGCTTGTGGAGTGCCGCGATTCTCGTGGGGCCCGCTCGGGGAGCAGACCCCAAAGACGCACGATCAGAGCGTCTGAAAGAGATCATCGGCGAGTACGAAAAAAAGGCGCAGGCTTTTGTCAGTGCGTTCGAAAAGGCCAAGACCGACGCCGATCGGGCGCAAATCGAAAAGAAAATGCGCCCCTCCGACGCCGAATGTGGCGGGAAGCTGGTGGCTTTTGCGAAAGACGTGCCGGGCGACAAAGCGGCCTTCGACGCGCTGGTCTACGTGTTCGAGAATCTCGATGCCCCCGACGCCGCGGCGGTCCGCGATGAAGCGGTCGCGTTGTTTGAAAAGCACCAGTTGAAATCCCCCCGGTTAAAAATTGCGATTCCCAGACTGGCTGGCTGCAATTCAGCCAAGGCCGAAGCACTGCTCGAAAAACTGGGTGACAAAGGCGAAACCCCGGATATCCGGGGGCTTGCCTTGTTTCGGTTAGCCCAGGGACGTTACGAACGCAGCGCCGGCAAAGATGAAAAGCACATGGCCCAGATCGAGAGCCTGTTGGCACGCGTCCAGAAAGACTATGGCGACGTTCAGCCCGATGATGAAGATCAGCCCCTCGCCAAGTTGACCGCGGGGGCTCTGTTTGAAATCCGCCATCTGCGGCCGGGCAAACAGCTTCCCGAGATTTCCGGAACCGATGTTGCCGGGAAACCACTGAAGTTGAGCAGCTACCGAGGCAAGGTCGTCCTGCTCGTGTTTTGGGGTTCCTGGTGCGGACCCTGCATGGCCAAGGTCCCCTTCGAGCGACGGTTGATGGAAAAGTTCGCCGGCCGTCCGTTCACTGTCGTGGGGGTGAATTGCGGCGATCAGAAAAAGAAGGCGGCCGCCGTGATCAAGGAACAGAAAATGAACTGGCCCTCGTTTTTCGACGGCGAAGATGGCCCGATCGTCACAGAATGGTCAATCAACAGCTTTCCGACTGTGTTTCTGGTTGACAGCGAGGGTGTGATTTTGCATCGCGATCCTCCCGACGAATTCGAACTGGAAGCAACGATCGAAAAGGCGGTGCAGGCGCTCGCCCCGGCGAAGAAGTAGGCCTTGGTCGGCATCAGGGGCCGTCGAGTTGTTCTGACTGGTTGCCTGCGCCGCCTGTGTTTTCGCCCGGCGAGGTCACTTGTATGGGGATGATCGAAACCCAATGAAAGGCGCGGGGGCCGTTGCGCCACAGCGGAGCGCAACCCCAACGGTGATCGGGGTTCTGGTGGAACAGGCCGGTATACCAGGCAAGACCCTTCAAGCACCATGGCGGTCCGCGCCACGCGGCTTCCGATAACGGTGCGTAGAATCCGGGGATGACGTCACTATCCCCGGGTTGCAGCCACCAGTACGCCGGCCCGACTGACAGGACATACAAGACGCCTCCAACCAGAAACGTCGTTCCCCAGGCCAACGCCTTCCGATCAGGGCGCCGATTCAGCCAACGGACCGTCTGCCACACGATCCACAACCCGACGGTCGTTCCCCCTCCGGCGAAGATCAGGTCGAGCCACATGGATGATGCCGTCTGTTGATCAAGAGAACCGGAACTGCGGTTAGCATCAGCGTACTAGTTTTCGGTCGAACTCGCTCAAGGATGATGCTTGGCCGACCTGGTAACCTTCTGCCGGGTTCGTACTTAAAGAGAGATCGTCCTTCCCCGCGGAATTGTGTAACGCAACCCTGTTTTTTATGCCGCAGTCACTGAGGCCACAGTCTTTCCCAGATCTGTGGGCACAAGTCACCCGGAGTTTGACGGGTCTTGTCCACCAGGGGGCCAGCTTTGATCCGCGACGCAGTCCCGGACGGCGCGTTGCTCCTGGCGATTCACGTACAATTGAAAGAGATCAGGACGGGCGTAGTGGCCTGTGACATCGAGATCGAAACGTCCGCGAGTGATGTCGGCCAGGTCGATTTCTGCCGTCAGAATCTGTTCAGTGCCATACACGGGACCTGCCAAAAGCTCTCCAAACGGCGACACGATACAACTCCCGCCCCGAATCAACGGTACCGGGGGCTCGTTGGGGGAATCGGCCTCGTTGAGCGCGGGCAGGAACTGGCAGGCAGAGAGCACAAAGCACCGTCCTTCGACCGCGATATGTCGCATGGTGGGGATCCATGTCTCACGGTCATCGACCGTTGGGGCACAGTAGATTTCGATCCCTTGGTCGTACATCGCCATCCGCAATTGGGGCATGTAGTTCTCCCAGCAGATCACGGCTCCTGTTCGCCCCAGGCGCGTTTCGATGACTGACAGCGTTGAGCCATCTCCTGCGCCCCAGATGACCCGCTCGAGCGCCGTCGGCATGACTTTTCGATGTTTGCCGAGGTACTGACCCGCCGCATTACAGAACACGACGGTGCAATAGAGCGTCGTCGCGTCACGTTCAATGACACCCACTGCCAGGTCCAGACAGCAGTCGCGGGCGACCCGTGCGATCGTTTCCATCTCGGGGCCGGGGACCGTGACGGCGCTGTCCGCGTACTGCCGGAACGCCTCGCGGCCCTCTGCCGATCGACGTCCCAGGCTGACTCCGAACCGCCAGCCTTTCGGGTAGCCCCCCACAAAGGCTTCCGGGAAGACGGCCAGTTGAGCCCCCGCCCGGCGGGCATCGGCTGCCAGATCCGTCAGTTTCTCCATGGTTTGGGGTGTGTCCAACAGAATCGAACCCGTCTGCACGACGCTGGCAATTCGTGGCTGTGACATTTTCAGGGCTTCCGGGTGGAGGGTAGTGGCGACAACGACTGGGCGAGAATTTTCGCCTGATGGATTCTGGTCACACGGGAGGTCGGCACAATCGGTAAGACCTGATGCTGCCGAGGGGCTGTGAGGCAAATTGCCGGTCGGCCGGAGCTTCCCAATGCCAGCGAACGTCGAGTATATTGCAAGCTCGGCCGATTTGTCCTGTATGCCCTCATTCGAATCCGGTCCCGTATGCATCGCAGTTTTTTGAGTGCTCTCTGCTGCCTGCTGATCCTGACCGCCGTGGTTGCCAACGCGGGCGATGTGGCAGTCCGCCCCGAGAGCCCCCACTGGGCCTATCAGCCCGTAACTCAGCCGGTCGTGCCGGCTGTTCGACATCTGAATCAGGTGCAGAACCCCGTCGATGCTTTTCTGCTGTCGAAGCTGGAACAGTCGGGCCTTGAATTCTCGCCCCCGGCGTCCAAATTGGAATTGATTCGTCGCGCCAAATTCGATCTGTTGGGGCTGCCACCAAGTCCCGAAGAAGTCGCGGAGTTTTTGCGTGACGACGCGCCTGATGCGTATGAACGTCTGGTTGACCGGTTCCTGTCGAATCCACATTATGGTGAGCACTGGGGCCGGACCTGGCTCGATGTAGTGCGATACGCAGAAACGGCCGGCTACAACGCCGACCCTCTGCGGCCTCTGGCCTGGAAGTATCGAGATTATGTGATTCGCGCCTTCAATCGCGATACTCCCTACGACCGCTTCCTGCTCGAA
>JAFEBR010000542.1 GCA_018242565.1 Planctomycetota bacterium
AAAGCGGCCATCCCCATCGGTCTCCGCCCGAACTTTGCCGACCGTTTTCAGATTTTTTGTTCTGGGCGCGACGAAGATCCGTGCATGGCTCAGCGGTTGTCCATCCGGACCCGTCACACGTCCGCGGAATTTTCCAATCGACTTGGAATCAATCTTTTCATCGCCGATGATCTTCAGGGCTATGGTGCCCGATTCGGGTTCCGGTTCGTTTTTGGCGCGCTCCAGATTGCTGCCATTCGGCTGGCGGACGCGCAGTTGCAGCATTTGGCCGGCCCGGGCTTCGATCACCCGGCCGACGAGCTTGTTTGCGCCGTCGCCGCCGATGCTGATCTCGAACGGAACGGACAGGCAATGCGTTTCGCCCGGTGCCAGGGAGCCGCGAATCGAACCGGAAATCCAGGGGAGCGACCAGTTTTCGGCCTGGCCCTTCCGCACGGCCACCTTCGCGCCGGTCTGGTCAATGACCCGGAAATCGTCGGGCATGGGGTGCGAGGTATTGGCCCAACTCGTATCGACGTCCTGCTGACTGTCATTACGGACGAAGAGTCGCAGGCGCAGTCTCTCACCCAACTCGTACTTTTCTTTCCGGGGGGACAGATACGCCCCCAACGACAAGCCCGATTTGTCCGCCGGCCCCCAGGCGACATGGCGGGGGTCGATCTTCTCTTCGGAAATCTTCGTGTTCCGGATCGTGACGCCCACAAAACCATCATGCCCGATCGCGGGGAGCATCAATCGGATGCGCCACAGGTGATCGACACTGAAAACGTCGTGCGGCTGTTCAGTGTCGACCTGCAGGTACGAACCTTTCGGCACTCGTTTCGACGCGGCCACTGCTGGCAACGACGCAAACTCCTGGTCGTTGAGATCGCGAGCATCGCGCTTTCGCTCTGCCCGATTCAGGAACTCAAGCACTTCGGTTTCCGTCAACGCGGGCTGATCGAGGCCTTGGCCGAGTCGCTGATTCTGGAGGTTGAAATCTCGTATCACGTCCGACAGTAACAGATCGGGCGCCTCTCCTGGGGCCGTGTCATCCGTGCGGCCAATTTGACGGCCGGTCGCTGGAACCTCGACCTTCTGCATCGCGGCGATGCGTTTCACTTCTACAAGACCGCGTCCTGTCACGAGGCATTCGGGAACCTGGAGCTGATTTGCGTCTGTGATTCGGCGCACACCCGAGCCGCGCCCCTCTTTCAGGAGAGATTTTGTATATAGTTCGAAGTCCGCAAGTGAGATCGTCTTCACGCCAGACGTGTCCGCTTCAGCCTTCAATTCGTTGAACGTGTCTCGATGTCGTTGGGCGATTTCTTTGGCGGCATCTGTGGCCGCCCGGGCGGGATCCGGCAACTCACCGACGACGAGGAATTTCGTGGTCGGAGTGATTCCCAGTGGGGAGCTATCGGTCTTCATCAGGTAATTGCGCCGCCTGCCATCCGGTTGGATGTCCACATAGCGAACGAACGCCGCATTCGACCAGGCCTGGCTGATGACGTCGGATTCCAGTACGTCCGCGGACCCGATGGCGATCTGGTCGACCGGATCAATCAGGCGAATCGCAAAGCCAAATTCGGGCCATAAGTTCACTGCCGCGGAATTACGATCGAAGTAGAGGCAGCCGAGGCGCGTGCCATTGAGTTGCGAGATCTTGGGCAAGGCCTTGTCGCGTTTTTCGATGTCGGACGAATTGATCGAGCGATCGTCAAACCACAAGTGGATTCGGGCGCGCTCTTGTCCGGCGGGAACCTCTGGCCCTTGCAGGCGAAACGCGCGGTCGTTGCGCACCACGATCCAGTCCTGTGGCGTGACCGACCGTAATTTTAACGCGAAGACGTCGAGTTCCAGCGCCTTGCCGAGAGGCGGCATCTGGCCTCGCGGCGTGTTCAAATAGCTGGACGCCGATTTTTCCTCTGGCTTCGGGCTCGCGCGGTGTTTCGCTTCAATCGTGTCGATTGCCTCGCGGGCGGCCTTGGCGACTGATGTCAGGGGGCCCGATTCTGTGGTTGTTTCATCTTTCAGCGCCTCGGTCAGAGCCGGCAGTGCGGCCACGTCGCCGATCTGGGCCAGCGATTGCGCGGCGCTGACTTTGACATTCGCGTGTTCGTCATGCAGTGCCTTCACGAGTGTCGGAACAGCTTTCCGATCGCTGAGGGTTCCCAACGCTTCCACGGCATGTCGCCGCTGCGTCCACAAGGCGTCGGCGGTCGTTTCCACCAGAATGTCGAAGCCATCGGATTCGCCCAGCATCGCGAGACTGTAACCCACCCACAGGCGCTCTTTCGGGAAGTCCAGGAGCATTTGGCGCACGGCCGGAATCGCCTGGCGGTCTCCGATTTGTCCCAGGGAGATTGCGGCGCGGTAATTGATTGTGGCGTCGCGCGTCGCCGCGATCAGGGCCGGGACGGCGGCTCGGTCTCCCAGCTTGCCCAACAGCAGGGCCGCATAATATCGATCGGAAGTAATCTGCACGCCGAGATCGGTTTTGCCTCGCGCCTCGCCGGGTTCTATGGGACGTGGCTGCGTGTCTTGCAGTTCTTTGATGAGGACGTCACGGCCGCGCGGATCGCCCAGCCGCGCCAGAACCAGCCCGGCATTGCACCGGGTCCGGCGCTTGGCCGAGTCAACATACGGCAGCATCCTGGCAATCGCTGCCGGGTCTCCCAATTCAATGATCTTTTGCGCCACTTCACTCTGCTGCCAGTCGTACTTGGCGGTTGAGAACGACTCCAAGAGCTGTTCCAGGGAGACACTGACTGCTGCATCTTGGGCCGCGGTCGATCGGCGCGCAGGCTCAGGTCCGGCCACCGTGCCCGGAACAACACCCTGACCACCGCTCGGCTCGGGGGAATTGACGCCGACGGACTTTGATTTTTCGGCCGGGGGCGGGGCGGCGGCTACGCGTTCAGTGGATGGATCGATGGCGTAGAGCGACAGCAGAGAGCGGCCGGCCCCCCATTGATAGGAGAATTCCTTGGGTCGGGCGGCGTTCGATCCCGGATTCGCCAGGCACAGCCAGAGAATGTTCGCATCCAGATCATCGCGCTGATAGATGCCAGGACACGTTTCTCCCTGATGGGGACCACTCAAAAACGTGAGATCAATCTGATGCGGCAATTGAAATGAATTGATCTTAAACGAGGCGGTGATCGTTTCCCCCGCAAAATCGGTCCAGGAAATCTGTTTCCCGGCGATCGTCCAACGGAGTTCGCTGCCGGCGCCCAACTTGTCGGGCCCCTGGCCCCCCGGGAGCGGCCAGGAACTGGGATCTTTGTTTCTTTCGACACTCCCCGTATCAAAGTTGCGCAGCGTCCAGGCGCCCTGGAAGGCGGCCAGTTCCCGCTCGGCGTCACTGGGCCGACTCGGACGGAGAATCATCAGCCCCGTCTTCACGGCACTGTTCATGTGGAACTTCGTGGGCCGCGGGGCATCAGAACCGGGGTCCTGAATGGCGAGCATGAGACTTTGCCCGTCGACGCCGCCCCAACCCAGGAGGCCCGCACACTTCGCCCCCTGGTACGGGCCGTCCAGAAACGTGAGATCCATTTCATAGGGTGCTGAGTGAAATGTGGGATCGAGCGCCCGCGGACTCTGTGCCCGTTCCAGATTGAGTTTGAGCTTCCACACGTCCCCCTGTCGGCTCCAGAGAATCTCATCGTCCTTGATCGTCCATTGCCACTGCGACGCTTCCTGTTGTGTGCCGCCATAGGTCGGGAGCGTGGAATCGCAAAGCTCCATATTCCAGACCCCCTGCAGTCGCTTGAGGACTTTCGCAAGGGCCGGCTTCGCAGGCGGTGCCACCCGATGGATGAAGATCAGCGACTGCTGCAATGTGCTGCCACCCGTGAATTCCGTGGGGCGCGGGGCGTCCGTACCGGGATCGGTCATACACAGCTCGCGATACGCGGCATCGTCCTTCGACTGATAGATCCCAATCGATTTCTGGCCTCGGAACGGCCCGTTGAGAAACGTAAAATCGATCTCCGGGGGACTTACGGACGGGTCCAGCGTGAACCGCACATACACCCGTTGCCCGTCTCGGCCGACCCAGGTGATGAGATCTCCGTCTATCACCCACCGCTTTTCGCTGCGGCGATCGTCGCTATCGGTCCCCACTCCGATCGGTTGCGGCCAGGTCCAAGGCTGAGAAAAATCCCAGCTCCAGGTACCCTGGAAAGAAGCCAGTTCCTTGACGGGATCAAGGGGCTGCGGTTCACGCACCGCGGCCTGGCCTGGTGCCACGATGTCGAACCCAATCTCGCCTGTGGTGAGCGGGGTCTTTTGTGGTTGATCGCCCTTGTTTAATCCCTGCACGTCGATCGAAACGCGATGCGTCAGGGTGTAGGGTCCAGCCACCGGAGTCTTGAAATAAGGATGCCAGCTCTGCTTGCCGGGGCGTGGGTTTTCGCCCAGGCCAAAATTCAGGTAGAACGGCCCGACCGCTTCGCCCGGAGCAAGCTGTTCTACATAGCGGGCAATCGTGCCTGCCAATAAGACGTTCTCCAGTTCGATCACTGTCCCTTGCCCATTGACCACTCGCGGCGGGTTGCCGTAATAATCGGGTGACATATCAATCTTCAACGGCTTGTCGCTGACATTGCGAAAGAAGACGACCAGGGGGACACGCTCGCCCACAGCGTACTGCCGCTGCGGTTTGGTCAGCGCGATCCCGTATTGAATCCCGAGCTTCGTTTCACCCCAGGTCGGTTTGAATTTCTCGATGAACTCGGCCGCTTTCGCGCCGCGGTAGTGGCCGTTCTGCTCAACCTTGTCTTCCCGTGGTTCAGGTCCCGGACCGATGGGTTCGGCCGCAGTCCCGGCACCGGCGACCAGCGGCCAGACCAGCAGGGCTTGCTGCAGATCAGAGAACCCGACGGCCAGACGCTGACCATCCTCGCTAAAGGCGCCGCAACTGGCGTCGGTCGGAAGTTCGTACAGGGTTTTGCCGGTTTGTGTTGACCAGATCGGCACCACGTAGCGCGTGCCAGTTTTCCCTTGTTTGTCCCCGGTTCCCAGCCGGGCAAGCCGTTGGCCGTCCGGGGAAAAGACCAGGTTCGGGCCCCCGAATCCGCTGCTGTATCGGTAAGGACTATCGAGCACCCGGATCCGCTGCCCCGAGGCGGCGTTAAAGAGCTTCACTCCCAGGATGTCGCCGGTGGCGATGAGTTCGCCATTGGGTGAGAACCTCACGCTCCAGACGTTGTTGGTGGCCTGTGCGGTTACCTCCGGATCGGAATGTTTCCGTCCCGTGTTGTCGTTCGGCAGTTCGCGCAGTTCCTTGCCCGTCGTCGTGTCCCAGATGCGAGCTCCGCCGTTGGTCGTCGCCAGGCGTTTCCCGTCAGGCGACAGCGACATGTCAAAGAAGTGGTTCTGATTCTTGTGCGTGAGGGTCCGGAGCAGCTTCCCCGTATTCCCGTCCCAGACGACCGTGTGCGCATCATAAACCAGCGTCAACCGTGCGTACTCAGTTTCCAGGCTGCCCACGATGACTGAGAAATCGGGAGTGCACGTCAGATGGCGGACCGTATCGTTGTTTTCCACTTTCGGGATCGGCAACTGTTTCAACAGGTTCCCCGTCGCGGCGTCCCAGATGCCCACGTAGGCATCGGTCGCTCCGAGAACTCGCTGGCAGTCGGCGGACAGACGCAACGTCTCGTCGCGGATGGCGCGACCGTGCTTGTCGGCGGTGAGCTTGAGTTCGCTGAGCAGCTTCTGGCCTTTCAAGTCCCAGCGGCGGATCGTCACCGCACTTTGGCTGGAGACCGTGACCAGTTCCTGACTGTCGCGATCGAATCCGACCGCCCGGACCATCCAATGGTCGGGCAGAAGCAACGGCCGGGTGGCACTCGTTTCTGCCGGGTTCGCACCCGCGGCGGCGAGCACGACCACCAGATCGCTCTTGGCGAGCGGGTTCTTGGCATCGTCTTCCAGAATTCTCGCCTCGGCTGTAGCCGAAGAAAGGACTCTGGTGACCTCCAATTTTCCTTTAACGATCGGGGGCTTCGCGACTTGGCCCACGGGCCGTTGTTGCACTGCCAGAGTCGTTCTCGGCTGGAGACCATCGTCGGTGCCGAGACTGATCACGACCGTTTTTTTGTCGGGGTCCAGCGACAGGATCTCGCCCTGGGCGCTCACCGCCCGCGGTGGAGCTTCTGCAACTGTGGCGACAGACACTTTAACATCGGTCAAATGGCCGGGTTCGAGCGAAACCTGATCGAAGGTGACCCAGTACCGATACGGTCGCAACCGGTATTCGAAGCGGGCGAACTGCTCGCGAAAGACGTCCCCGTTCAAACGGAACGTTTTCTGGAAGGGGACCTTGTCCTGGTCGCTCCATTCAAAGACGCTGGTCGTCTGGCCAGCGGCAATGACGGCGCGGATCTCAAACGCCCACAGATCCTCATAATGGCGCGGCAATTCCAGGACAATTGCCGAATCCACGTAGTGATTGGGATCAGCCGGCGTCCCTTCCGGAGGGATCACAAAATCGACTTGCGGACCAGCGTACAGCAATTTGATCTGCTGATAACTCGACCAATGCGGACGCGACGGATCGATCGTATTGAGCAACTGGCCCTCTGGACTGATCTGTTGCCAATCGCCCCACGGTTCGTCGGTCAGGCCGACTTTGATCGACGTGGACTTCTCGCTCTCCACGGGGCCGAACTCGGCACTGAATCCGCGAGCCGGCCGTCCCCGCGAATCCTGGTGATCGATATAGACCGGTCCTCTCATTTGTCTCGGCGGCACGGTCCGCAAACACAGCGAAGCTTGTGGCGTTTTGGTACGGGCCACGAAGTGCACCACTCGGGCGTCGAACCGCGCGTGAGTTACGAATTCCGGCGGCAGTTCACGTGCATTGGCCTCTTCGTCCAATGTGCCATCTCCCTGCCACCAGACCCGTTGGTGCAGCGAGTTGGGGCTCAGCGACGACTGCGTCAGGTTGTGAAGTTCCAAGATTCCACCGTCCGGCAACACGGCCTTGATCGGTTTCGTCAGGGCTGCCCGAAGCCGTGCGACAGCTTCGGCCCCCGTTTTTCGACCGGCCGCATTTTTCGCGGCCTCTTCCGCGTGTGTCAAAATGCGGTCGTCCTTTTCGATTCGGCGAATCGCATCCTGGACCGCCGAGACAACGCGCACATCCGCATCGTTTTCGAACTCTCTGAGCCGGGGCAGCATCGACTGTGCCTGGCTCCCCAGCGAGGCGAGAGCCGTGGCGGCCCGGCACCGATCCTCGACTGTTCCTTTCGCCAGGTCCGTCCCCAGGACTCGGAAGCCTTGCTGGGCATCGTAACCCGACTTGACCAGTGCCTGGGCGGCCCAGGTGCGAGCCTCTGACGTCTTCGCATCGAGCAGTTTGACGAATGTCGGCCCCCAGGGCTTGGCCAGTGTTCCATACCGCCCCAGTTCATAAACGGCCCGACTCCAGACGGACTCCTGCGGGTCCCCCAAGCGTGCGGCGATCGCATTCAGCAACTCGACCGACGACGGGCCGATCTTTACGAGGGCCAATAACGCTTCACTGCAGGCGGGGCCGTCGGTGGAATCCAGGAGTTTAATCAACACGGGAATCGCATCGCGTGCCTCTTCGCCAATTCGGCCCAGCACTTCGATCTCGCTGTATGCCGGAAACCGTTCCGTGGGCGTTTGCAGCGCACTCTCCAGCTCTTTAATCAACCGTGGAATCACCTGCTGCGGTGCCGCACCCGCTAAATAGGTCAGCGCCAGGCGGCGTTCATCGATCGACGCCGGCTCACTTCGGTCAACAACCTGCAGCAGCGTCTTCACGACGTCTTCCTGCTGCCGGACCATCGACAATTCCGACATGACTTGTGCATCATGCGCACCCAGTTGCCACGTACCGCGAGCCGGGTCGTCGATGAAGGGGGTGCGCACAGTCCGCAGCACGAACGCGGCGACGTCTGCGTCCTGTAAGTTCTGAAATCGTGCCAATCTGTTTTCCTCTGCGGCCGCGGCAGCTTGTTCGTCCTGCGCTACGATCACAGCGGGATCCGTGACAATCACGCCGAGCGTACTGGTGCGTCCCAGTCCCACGCACGCGAACACCTTGCCCGGTTCCGGCGGTAACCAGGCTGGCTCGGCGATCACTTCATGGCGACGCGACACCCATACGCCGTGCCGAGCCCATTGTTTCCAATTGAGGGACAAGCGACCGGTTTGCCCGGCAGCGATTTCGATCGGAGCCGCCGGCTGGCGATCGGGAGTCAGCAGAGAGACCGGAAAACAGCGGAACAGTTCGTCGCCGACCATGACCCTCAGGTGCAAATCGGCTTCCGAAACCGTCAGCGGAGCTTTCGTCCCGTTTTGAATCTCGACGTCGAGCACCTCGCCCTCCTCGGCATCAACGTGCATCGTCGGCTGACGGCCCAATTCGACCTGTTTGTCGAAGCCCGGACGACCGGCCTGCAGGCGTTGCTCCAACAATGGCTTGTCGGCCGGAAGCTGGAGAGGGAATACGGTCTGGCGCTCGGCCAGCCCCGCTGCCAGCAACACAGGCCGCCCCGTGGGCAAACCGGCGAGGGAAACGACTCCCTCGCGATTGGGTTCTCCCACCCAGTGGTCGCTGGGTGGTTTCGGAAAGCCCTGGTGAGCCAGCACAACCTGGACATCCCGCGCAGGCGAACCATCGGCATTGAGAATCTGCAGTCGCGTCGGTTCTTCGGCCTGTGAGCCTGGGACCGCATCATCCACGGGTACGGCGGCCTGCGGAGTGTCGCTGTGGTCAGACGTCGTTTCCGAGCTTGTCGCCTGCAGGCAGGCCACGATCCCAATCGCGGCGAACAGCAGCAGGCAAGCCAGTACCCCGGACGGGGACACCTGCAGTTTCGGTGCCTGCGATTCCTCGATCAGCCGCAGCACACGGACCTTGAATTCCGACTGGCTGGTTCCCGCGGCCCCCAGTACGGTCGCCTGGCGCGCCGGATCGGGATACGCGAACGCCGAGGCCAGTTCCGCCGCGCGGAGCAAAGCGTCGGCGTACCGCGGACGATTCCAGCCCGCGGCCAGCACCATGTCGTCGGCGGCGTGTTCGCGCATCACACGGACACGGCGACTCACGAACCACACGACCGGGTGAAAGAAAAGGAGTGCCTCGATGACCCGTTGCAACAGATTCACAATGGGATCAAAGCGCCGGATGTGTGCCAATTCGTGCAGCAGCAGCGCCTGTAACTGGTCGGGGGTCAGGCCGCTGACGACCGCCGAGGGGAGCAGGATCATCGGCCGCAACACGCCGACCACGACCGGTATCGAGATCTCGCCGCACCAGGCAATGACTGGTGCGACTTTGAGTTCCAACCGTCGGGCGAGCCGGTGGACGATCTCGAGCAGTGCTGGATCGGCGACGACCGTGGCGAGCTGGCGCAACCGTCGGCCGCCCCAGATGCCCCGCACGAGCCGGCCCAGGACCACCGCGACACCGGTTAAATACAGCAGGGCCACCCACTGCGATACCGACTGCCACGTCAGAGGGGACCAAGGCTGCTCAGCCACTGAAACCGATGTCGGATTCTCGTCGGCTGCGGGCGTGGTGTCCGGCGTGCCGAGGGGCGTGTGAACCGCCTGCTCGGTCGGTGGGAATTCGGGCACGACCGGCGGAGCGGGTGAAACCTGGGGCACCACCTCTGGCGGGAAAGTCGCCTCGGGGGCCGGGGGTAAAGTCGCCTCGAGGGTCGGGGCTGCTGAGGGAACGGGCCCGGCGGGAACCTCAACCAGCCAGAAGGTCACGGGCAGGCACGCGGCCATCGCCAGCAAGACGGCGACATTCAGCAGATATCGCGACCGCGCCGAGGTGCCGCGGCAGACGATGCCGCCGACAGCGACCACGAGGCCGCCGCAAGCCCCCTGCCAGAGGAAATGCAGCAGCGCGAGCGTCAACCTGGTTGTAAACGCCGGGTCCGAAATCCATGACACAATCTGCATGACGAGCGCTCCCTGAAACGACTGAACCGGTGCCGTCGCGAAAACGAGACTTTACGCGTCTTTCAACTTGGCATTGATGATCCGACGCAATTCCTGCAACTCGTCGCTGTGAATGTCTTTTACGTCGAACAGCTTGAGCAGCACGGCGGAGGTCGAGCCGTCGAAGACGCGGTCCACGACATCCCCCAGCACCCGGTCGGCGACTTCGCTCTCGGTGATGCGGGGAGTGAAGAGATACATGTTCCCCTGCTTTTTGCGGACGAGATAACGTTTCGCCACCATCGTATTGAGGGTGGTGATGATCGACGTCTTGGCGAGCTCGCGCCCCTCGGCGGCCAGCGCCGCCTGCACCTCGCGAGCGAGCTGTGGCGATTGACGCCAGAGCACCTTGAGAATCAGCAGTTCGAGTTCGGTGGGATATTTCGACATGTGCCGGGCCATGAACACTCCTTGGATGATTCGCAGGCGAGTCGTCTATTTCAATAGACGATATCCCCGCAACGGCAGCCGGTCAAGAGGAAACGTCTACAAAAATAGACGACAG
>JAFEBR010000543.1 GCA_018242565.1 Planctomycetota bacterium
CCGTTTCCAGTTGCCACCCGGATTTGAAATCAAACGCATTGCCGAAAAAGAACTGGTTGGCTCACTCGTCGCGATGACCTGGGGACAGCGGGGCCGGCTGATTGCCTGTGCCGAGCGGAAGAGCCCCATCAGCCTGATCGACGAAAATGGCGACGGCACCTACGACAAGGCGATCGAATACACCGACAAGATTAAGAACTGCCAGGGCCTGTGCGTGGTGTTTGATGATCTGTACGCCGTGGGCGATGGTCCCAACGGAGCCGGACTCTACCTGCTGCCTGATCGCAATCACGACGACAAGGCCGACGATGTGATTCTGCTCAACAAGCCTAAAGGGGGAATGGGAGAACACGGTCCGCATGACGTCGTGCTGGGACCCGATGGCTGGCTGTATCACAACCTCGGCAACCATGCCTGGATTGAAAACACTCCCGAAGCCAATTCCGCCTGCCGGAACTGGGAAGAAGGGAACCTGCTTGACCCGGCCTACGAAGACGCCGGCGGTCACGCGGTGGGTGTGAAATCGCCCGGCGGTACAATCTGGCGCTTCACGCCGGATGGCAAAAAGTGGTGGGCCGAAACGGTCGGGTTCCGCAATCAATACGACATCTGCTTCAACCAGCGCGGCGACCTGTTCACGTTCGACAGCGACATGGAATGGGACGTCAACTTGCCCTGGTACCGGCCGGTGCGCATTAATCACTGCATTCCCGGAGCGGAATTCGGGTGGCGCAGTGGTTCAAAACTCTGGCCCGACTACTTCTTCGATTCCCTCCCCACAACCGTCGATGTGGGTCGCGGTTCGCCCACCGGGGTCGTGTTCTATGAACACAACCAATTTCCTGAAAAATACCGGGGCGCGATGCTGAACTGCGACTGGTCGATGGGCCGTATCATCGTGTCGTACTTTGAACGCAACGGGGCCACCTACCAGGGCAAGTGGGATAACCTGGTGACCGGGAACCCGCTGAACGTGTCTGACATTGAAGTCGATCGCGATGGCTCAGTGGTGTTCTGCACCGGTGGCCGTGGCACCGAAGGGGGCATCTACCGGGTGTCGTATACCGCCGGTGCTGCGAAGTCTCCGGCAGCTCCCGCAGCCGAAACTCTGGCCGATGCCTTGGCACTGCCGCAACCGCAGGCCGCCTGGTCGCGAGAACTGGCCGCCGGCATCAAGTCGAAACTGGGTGACGCCTGGGGCCCCGGCCTGATCAAGGCCGTCTCCACCGGAACTCCGGCCCAAAAGGTCCGCGCCCTGACGCTGCTCACCCAGCATGGACCCAAACCGACGGCCGAGGTGCTCATCGGTGCCGCCAGCGATGCCGATGCCGATGTGCGTCAATTTGCCCTCTTGCTGCTGGGTGATCACGCGACTCCTGAAGTCGCACAGGCTTTGACCAAAGCGCTGGCCGACAAGCAGGCGACCGTCGCTCGCCGAGCCTGTGAAGCGTTTGTGCGAGCAGGGCTTGAGGCTCCGGTGGAACCGCTGGTCAAACTGCTGGCCAGCGAAGACCGCTGGTTGCGCTTCTCGGCCCGGGTCGCCCTCGAACGGGTCCCGGCGCAGAAATGGAAAACCAACGTCCTGGAAAGCAGCAACCCGCAGGTCGTCCTGCAGGGATTGCTGGCTCTGCATCGTCTGGGAACCGCCGGCATCACGGCTGACGAGACGCTGAACGCCTTGAACAAATTCGCCGGCAAAGATCGCCTCGAATGGGCGCGTATGCTGGAACTGGGTTTGATCCGCGCCGAAAGCGCTGCGAAGACCGACGAACTGCGTAATGCGGTTCGCAGCGAATACCAGAAGGTCGTCGCGGCTCCCGCGTACAAGTCGGCCGCGATGAATAAAGCCGGTGCCACCGAAGTGGGCCTGCCGGGCGAACTGGCCCGTATTCTGTGCGTCCTGCAGGATCCTCAGGCTCCGGCTTTGTTCATTGAGCAACTGCGGAAGAGCACGAGTGCCCAGGAACAGATCCACTATGCGATGTGCCTGCGGTACGCCAAACAAGGCTGGACGAGCGATTTGAAAAAGGCGTACCTCGACTGGTACGAAACAACGAAAGACCTCGAAGGGGGCAACAGCCTGCAGGGATACCTGCGAAACATCGTGACGGGCACCCTCGAGTACTTCACTCCGGAAGAACGCCGTGAGTTCATTCTGGCCTGGAAAGAACGTCCGCATGCAACCCGTGTCGTGCTGGCCGCCAGCCAGCCCAACCAGGTCCAGGACTTTGAACAGGTCGTGGCGAAACTCCTGGCCGATATCGAAAACCGCGGATCCGCTGGCGGTGGTGAAATGCTGGCCCTCGCCGTCGACGCCCTGGGCAAGAGTTCGGCCGGCGAATCGCAGACCCTGCTGCGAAAACTGTTTGACCAGAACGCCGACCAGCGCGATCTGATGGCCCGGGCCCTGGCCCGGCACCCGATCGCCGAAAACATTCCTTACCTGCTGCGGGCCGTCGCTTCGGCTGATAACACCACGAAGCAGGTCTGTGTGTCGGCCCTGAATTCGGCCAATTACAAGCCCACGCAACCCGAGGAATACCGCACGCTGATCATTGCCGGTTTGAAACTCGGTAATGAAGGGGGCAAGGCCGTCTTGGGAGTGCTGAAAAAATGGACTGGCGCCGATTCCGGAACCGGGGACAACATCGCGGCCGGTCTGGCGCATTACCAGAAATGGTTCCATGAAACCTACCCCGATGCGGCTCCCGCCGAGTTGTCTCAGGCGGACACCCAGAAAACCCGCTACAGCGTCGAACAACTGGTCGAGTTTCTGGAACGGAACCCGGCCGGTGCCAAGGGAGACGTGGCCCGGGGCCGCGAGATCTTCGCCAAGGCCAACTGCCTGAAATGCCACCGGTTCCTGAAGGAAGGGGAAGGGGTCGGCCCCGATCTGACCACGGTTCGCCGTCGGTTCCAGAAGAAGGAAATCGTGGAATCGGTGCTGACGCCGTCGCAGGTCATCTCGGATCAGTACACGGCGGTCACCGTCGAGACCAAAGAAGGCCAGGTTTACACCGGGATGCCGTTGCCGAATCCCGGCTCGAAGAACCTGCTGCTGTTGCTGTCCGACGCGACCAAGCTGGAAATTCCGCGCGACAAGATTGAAGCCCAGGTGAAGGCCCGGATTTCGGTCATGCCGGAAGGTTTGTTCAAAGATTTGTCGCTGGAGCAGATCGCCGACTTGTTCGCCTTCCTGGAAACGAGCAAGAGCAATCCTGATCCGGCACCGGCCGCCGGCAAATAAGGAGCACGTTTAATCATCCGAAGGCAGCCGTCACTTCGGTGACGGCTGCCTGTTTTTTTGTCTCTGCCGCCGTCCTCCACGGGTCGGCGAGATCACTGGCCGCTCTATCGCCGGATTACCTGCCTTCGACCGTCAGGGCCAATCGACCGAACTCCTGGAGTTCTGCCGGCAGGTTCTGCGAGAGCCAGTCTTCGGCCGCTTCGGGTGAGATTCGCTCGCCAGCATATTCGAGGTCACCGGTGCGGGCATCGGATAACAGGGTGCGCAGCGCATCGAGGGAGGCGAGTGTCTCCACAGTGGGATGCACGATCAGCGCATGTTCGTCTTCGAGATCGACGAGGTATTGCCGAGCGGCCTTGGCGTTCTCCGAAATTGGAATCCGCAGATCGCGAATGACCAGCAACTTGGCGAGTCGTTTCAGTGCCACCTGCGCCTTCAAACGTTTCAACTGCGCCGCCAGGCTCGTCATATTGGCCTGGGTACAGAAACTCAAACCGATGCGAACTCCAGGCGGCCCGTCGAAGATCACAGGGACATCCTTAAGCTGGTCATCCTGAATGAGTTGCCGGGGCAAGTTCAACACCTTGGCCAATAGCGGCAACGCATGGGACAAGATTTCATCGGTCAAATCGGGGGTGTTCACTTCCCGTTTGGCCTGCAATCGTTTCGTCCATTCGGCCAACACGCCTGCCGACCGATCAGGAGGGGCCAGGGCCGCGGTCAATGCCGATGTCGGTGTCACGCTGGGGGGCACCGGAACTTGACTCGTCGGCACAATCGGAATGCTGCCGGAAACAGAGGCCGCATCCGGGCTGGCTGCCTCGGCGGCCGTCGTGGATTCGCTTCTGGCCACCGATTCGTCGGTTCGGGGATGCTCTCGTGCTTCAAACCGTTCGGCACAGAGGCTGATCAATTGCCGGGGGGCAATGAAGCCGCGGGCCAGCAGGGCTTCGAACTCGGCAGGTTCGAGGGGCCAGCAGGCCGCCACGTCGCCATCCACAGGTCGGGTGGCGCCGGCTGCCATCAGTCGCCGGGCAATCAATTGCTCGGCCTGCTTGCGGTTGAGGGGATCGAGCGAAAAGGTCCCGAGCGAGGTCAGACGATCGTAATCGGCACCACGCACACTATCTCTAAACTTGGTTAAGAAAGTCGTCTGCACACACGAAACCAGCAGCACATTCGTCGTGCCATCGTGCAGCGTGCTGACCAGCTGTCCGAACGCAAACAGCGCCTCATGATCTTCGGGAGCCGTCTGCAGGGCCTCGACCTGATCGAAACACATCACGACCGGAAGTTCATTGCCGGCCAGTCGGCACAACATCAGCACCACCTGCCGGGCTTCGTCTTCGCGTTCTTCGTCTGAGCCATCATCCTGGGCCAGATCGAGTCGCTCCAGGGCCGCCTGAGGTAACGACGTGCCCGCCAGCCAGGCCCGCAGGTCGCGGAGATGCCGGCCGAACGCGATGTGCTGAAAGGCGACCGCCGTATTGCGATCGAGATCGAGCGTGTCGGCGATCTGATCCACCAGGCGCGCCAGTCCCTCGGGATCTTCCTCGAGCATGAATTCGTACCAGCGCTCGAGATCCCACTCGGCGGGCCGAAGTTCCGCCAGTCGATGAAACAGGATTCGCTGAAACTGCGACTTGGAATTCACGACCGGGCGAAACCAGTCATCAACCAGGGTGCGCCGCAGAGTTCGCCAGATCATGCGCGGACTCGTCTGCAACCGCACCCAGACATACAGACATTCCTGCCGATAGGTCGCCGACGGTCCACAGGGCGCCATACGCGTCCGCAGGCGACTTAACAGGTGAGTCTTGCCACTCCCAGCTTCGCCATGAATGAGCAGCGCGGCGGAACGCTGTTGACTGCGAACGAACTCCACGCCGGCCACACAATGATTAAAGGCCTGACTGTGAATCTCGGGAACATCAGCCGGGGTGGCTTCCCACGGACTGGCAACGATCGACTGTCGAAACGGATTCACGATCTGCTCCGCGTGATATTTCGATGAGAACTGCCGACGAACCGGCGGTCCCCGGGAAAAAATGCTCGTCTGCGGTCAGGTCGAGGCATCGGACCGCAGGGCCATCCCGACATAATAGGTTCCGGCACCGTCTGTCACGAGTTCGTCTCGGGCTGCCGAAGTCAGACTGGCAACAAAATCGTGTCGATGGAGTGACAATCGCCCCTGACGGGCCAAATCCAGCACGGCCCGGTCGAAGGTCACTTTGTCCAACCCCGAGGCGGGCCGCAGATCGCGGGCAGCCACGACCGCCCCCTGGTTGGCTCGTGGCTCCAAACGACGGATCAAGGCCACCAGGTCGAACGCGGGAGTGGCCGCCGCAGTTGATGCTTCGGCCGCCCGGCCGCTCCAGCCACTCAATTCGATTCCAGCCGCCGCGAGTAGTTGCACACCCGCCCGCCGCAATTCCTCGGCAGGAACCTCGGCCCCCCGCAAGAGGCCCATGATTTTCGCCAATTGTTCCCCCACTTCACGTAAGTAGGCCAGCGGCGAGGGAGGGGTGCGACCGATGAGCTCCTGCTTGACCTTGCCCCATGGGGGGTGCTTCCACAAACGCCGCGCTGCCAATCCCTCGTCCAGAATCTCGCGGAACTCGTCGTCCGGAAACCCCTTGAGAGCCTTTTTGAGTTGAGCCGCGGTCTGTGGTCCCTTGGCGGCCAGAACGCGCCCGATTTCCCGGGTGCCCAGTTCGAGTCTGCCAAAGGAGGCATACCGCGGCTTCCCCTTGGCGGTGGTGGCGGGAAACACATGGCACTCGCCCGAAGCCACGAGTTCTTCAATCACGAGCAGCAGTTCTGACTCGGTCACCTTGAAGGGCACGACCAGGTGCCGAATGATCTCGCGTGCCGACTGCGGCTGTTCGAGTTGCGGCAGCATCTGTCGTACGGCCGTTCGCACCACGGCGGGGGCATCCCGGTCCCAGTAGCGGATCGCCCCCTTCAGGGTGGCCGCCGGAATGCTGAACATCCGGCTGGCCGCCACTTCCTCTTCGAGAATGGCCGTCACTGCGGGAACCGACAACTTGTGCGGAGGCTGCAGGAGTTTGGCCAGCGACTTGGCTGGCAGGGGTTCGGTCGTCGCCGCCACGGTCTGGAGCAGGTGCTCGCGCGCGGCAGGAGAGGGAGGACCGGAAGGAGCTTTTCGGGCGGCCATGATGCACTCGCAATGCTGAAATTCGAGGATCACGGCATCTTACACGCCGTTCGCAGGCGAGCAAGCCCGGGCCCGGAAGCCGCTGTGGTGCCAGATCAGGGGCTGGGGAACCGTGTTGCACCCTTTTGTAAAAACTGCTAACTAGCCCTCGCACGATGCACCGTTGTCTGGTTCGATCAGGGAAGAATTTATGCCACACAGGGCACAAATCGCAGTAATTCTCGGCACTTTGTTGTGCTGGGTGATGACCGCCAATCTGGAATCTGCCGAACCGAAAAAGAAACGGCGTGAAATCGCCGTGACGGCCGCGGAAGCACCGGCCGAACCGGCCTTGACCGAAGTCAAGCCGGAAGACCTGAGCGCCGAAGCGATTGAGGCCAAGCTCAAGCAACTTGAGAGTGCCACCAATCTCGACCCGGTCGTGAAAAAGAGCCTGGTCGATACCTACACCGAAGCCCTGAACCACCTGAAGGCGGCTCAGGAGCATGCTCAACGCGAAGCCGGGTTCCGCAAGGCCACGATCGAGGCTCCGCGAGAACTGCAGCGGGTCAAAGCCCGCCTCGACGCACATCGGGATGATCCCTCGGTTCCCGCGACCACGGATATGGGGTTGTCGGAACTGCAGGAAGCGCTGGATACGGCCGAAGCCAAGTACGAAGCCCTGCAGAAACGACTCGACGACCTGCAGGAAGAACCCAATCGGCGGGCTGAACGCCGTAAAGAAATTCCCGAACTGCAGCGCGAAGCGCAACGGCTCGTGGAAGAACTCGAAGCCCAGATCGAACCGGTGCGGGCCTCGACCGAGACGGCTCGCGACCCCGTTACGGCGGCCGAGAACCTGCGGAAGATCGCGCAACGCGAGGCGCTCGAACGCGAACTGCGCGTCTATGAAGAAGAACTCCGCAACTACGAAACGACCAGCGATTTGATCGAAGCCAAGCGCGACCATGCCGTGATGCAGGTCGAACTGGCGGAAAAAGAAATGAAGGCCTGGCGCGAAGCCCTCAACGAACGCCGACGCATCGACGCCGACCGCGAATCGAAGGCCGCGATCGAAGCCGCGAAGAATGCCTCACCCGCTTTGCGACGACTCGCCGAAGAAAACGCCACGCTGGCGGCCGAACGCCAGGAACTCGTGGCGAAAATCGAAATTGCCTACAAGGAAGTCGATGCCCTCCAGGAACAGGTCGAAGTGCTCGACACCCTGTACCGCAAGATCCGCACCCGGGTCGATCGCATCGGACTGACCGAGTCGATCGGCGTGCTGTTGCGCAAACAGCGGGAATCACTGCCGAATATCGCAGAGCACATCCGCTACATCGAAGAACGCAAGGCCGACATGGCCAAGCTGAATCTGCAGCAGGTCGAACTGGAAGACAAACGGGCCGAACTGGCCGAGATCGATGAACGCATCGAGAAAATCCTCGCCGAGACTCACACCAATCGCAAATCGCGCAAGGGCCCCAGTGAAACGGAAATCCGTACGATTCTGCTGGCGTCGCGGGAATATCTCGACGCCCAGATCAAGGACATGAACACCTATGAAGATGTCCTCGAAAAGCTGAATAACACCGAGGCCGATCTGGTCCGCAAAGCCACTGATTTTTCGGTGTTCATCCGCGAGTACATTCTGTGGATCAAGAGTTCGAATCCGCCGGGTCTCGACGATGCCCGCGAATTCGGCACGGCATGTGGCTGGCTGCTGTCCCCCACGCACTGGGGAGCCGTCGCCAGCCGGTTGAATTCCGATCTGCGCAATCATTCCACCAAATACCTGGGGCTGATCGCGTTGCTCGTGGCACTGGGGTATTCCCAGCGTGTGTGGCGCAAGTTGCTGCGGACCGCGGGTCGCGACGCTGCCGATCACCACACCACGTCGGTCCTCTCGACGTGCGTGGCGTTTTTCTCGACCTTCATGCTGTCGGTCATCAGCCCGGGCCTGATGTGGCTCATTGGCTGGCGCCTGGGACAGACCGCCGGCCGAAATGTGTTTGGCATCGCCATGGCTCATGCCCTGCAGGGCGGGGCGTTTTTCCTGGCGACGATCAACC
>JAFEBR010000544.1 GCA_018242565.1 Planctomycetota bacterium
CGGTGTCGATCACCTGATTCGCGGTTATCGCGGGACCTTGTACTTCACCGGCTCGGGTTGGGTCGCCAAGGATAAGGATGGCAAAGTGCTCGACCAGCATGAAAAGACGGGGGGTGAAGACATTCATCTGCACCACACGAATCTGCACAAGCACCTGCGCGAGGGGACGCCGCTCAACTGCCCGATTGAATTGGGCATGGCTGGCGTCGTCGCGGTCAACATGGCCAATGAATCGTGGCGCAGCAGCACCATGATGGGCTGGGACAGCAAGGCGGAAAAGATGGTTCCCGCTCACACGCTGAACCTGAGCCACGAACCCGATAAAGCCTGATCCCTGTAAACTGTCAGGTTTGCTTCAACTCGCCGCGACGGCGTTCGGTTTCCTGCCGATCGCCGTTGTGGCGTTTTTTTATGGCCGCCGAGTGGCCCATTCGGCGAAGTCACTGACTGAAACTGAGGTGGCGACGGGATATCTCGCTGGGTGTGCTGGCGCATGCTCCGCCCCATCTCGGGGCCCGCCAATGCCTGCCCAGCGCGAGGGGCGTTCCTGATCGCTGGCAGGAACGGGCCATTCGTTACCGTGGCCGCGCTGCGTTAGCACACGCCTCAGGTGCAGCCTGCTGACGAGAGTTGCCACAGAGCACACAGTACCGTGTCGGCCCCAGGCCGTCAGCGCACCCTGTCAAACAGCCACACCCGTGCGAACGCCGTTCGCACGGGTGTGGCGTTGGTTATCGATCAGAACGAATCGGAGCGCAAGACGGCTTAGTAGTCGTCGTCTTCTTCCTCTTCTTCTTCCTCGTCATCATCGTCGTCGTCGTCATCATCGTCATCGAGGTCGTCTTCTTCGTCGTCGAAATCTTCATCATCGAAGTCTTCGTCGTCGAATTCATCGTCGTCAAACTCATCGAAGTCGTCGTCTTCGAATTCTTCATCGTCGAATTCGTCTTCGCCTTCTTCGTCGTCATCACCTTCTTCGTCTTCGCCTTCTTCCTCTTCGGCCGGTTCGTCTTCAGAATCCTCAGCCTTTTTGCGGGCAGCCAGGACTTGCACGCCCGAGTTACCCGCGAGGAATGAGGCGCTGTTTACCCCGCTGAACTGAAGGCGTCTGGTCAGAATTTCCACACTCGAAATTGGCATCGGCTGATTCCTCTAAATCGTCTGTTCTCTGAAAACAGGCACCCTCGATTGCTCGAGAATCGACCTGTTTGTACGCGGTCAATCGACTGGCTTACGTCACCAAAACGGATTGGCGGCAGGAAGCAACGCAGAACTCTTAATATAGTCGTTTCCCTTTGTCAAGCGCCAATTTTCGCCGTAAGTTCATCGGCATCCAGCACTAAAAAATACTGTCAATCTCTGCGCCCTGATTGTTGATTTTCTGGTTCCGATCCCCTCCCGGTGAGTCGTGGTCGCGATCTCGATCGCGGTCCACCGATTTCACCCTCCGGGACGAATGAACCCGGGGGCGGGATCCTGAGGACACAGTTCCCGGCACAAGGTCCCGCTGAGCCGGGTTGCTCGGGGCGTGATCGACTCAGGCCACATCCGACTCGCGCCCGTCCGCTTCAACGGCCCGGCTCGCCAGTTCCTGCTGGTGGCGTGCCGCTGTGTTTCGGCGAGCGCTGTCCCGCGGTCTGCCAACTCGTGCGGGCTGGCTCGCAGGAGTCCGTTGCCGGTGCGGAGCAATCCGGCGCTGGGTCGGTGCCCGAGTGGGACTGTGCGTCTGCTGGTGACCGGCAGGGCCGGGGTCGGATGGCGCAGGGCCTTGATCCTGGCGATCCGAGCGAGGGGGCTGTGTTGGTCGCGGGGCGCTGTATCTCTCTTTCTGTATTGGGTTTACGGCGTGTTTTGGACGGGGCCGACAGTCCCGTGGTGCCGCGTCCGATGCCCCTCTTTTTTTAGAAAAAAAGTCGCACGATTCAGGAATTTGACTGGTGTACGAATGTCACTGCATGTAGTATATACAAAAAACCACTGTAAACACATGTATCTTAAAAGGGGTGTTGCATGAGTTCTGGACCGTATCGACTGAAACCATTTCTGCAGGACGTAGTCGGGGAAGACGGCAAGTCGGCTTCCGTCATGATGTATCGGGCTCGCGATGCGCGGGGTGAAGAGCGCATCGAGTCCCCCGTGCGGCACTATCCCGGCAAGCCTCGAGGCCGACGCTGGCTGTGGCCCGGTCGAATCGCACGTGGTCAGGTTACGTTGATCGTGGGGGACCAGGGGGTGGGCAAATCGTTTCTGCTGCACGACCTGATGGCCCGGGCCGTCGGGAAGTTGCCCTGGCCCGAGTTCGATCCCTCGAATACGGACACGGGGGCCATTGAGACATCGATCACTGCGACTGGCATGGCTGAGACGGGGATCGCCGAGGCGGCGGCCGGAAGCTGCGAGCACATTCTGTACATTTCCCGTCAGGATGAAGAAGAAACCGTCGATTCGCGTCTGGCCGAGTTTGGTCTGACGGCGGACCATGTCACGCGGTTTGAGCAGGTGCGATCGGCCGAATCGTCGCAGCCTGGGGCCGCGGAACAGAGGTTGCTGCAATTGCCGTTCGACATGAGCATGATCGCGAATGAAATGTGCGCCAACCTGGCCATCGACCTGGTCGTCATTGATCCGTTGTCCGATTTCTGTGACTCGCCGCGTCGGTTGCACCAGGCATTGCGTGAATTGAATGATCTGGCCCGAGAGACCGGCGCGGCGATCGTGGTGACCTTGCCGGCCCATTGTCGGTTTGACGCACAGGGAACTTTGCGAGTGACCTCGGCGTACCGGACCGACGAAGCCCGGTCGGTCTGGTGTGTCGTGCCAGATCCCGAGTGCTCTGCCCGGCGCTTGTTTGTGGCCCGTCGTACGAATGGGTTTGTCGAACCGACGGGCCTGGCATTCTTTCTGCGCGCCGGTCGGTTGAGCTGGAATCTGGATGAGCAAATCTCCGCAGGCGACCCGCTGGCACGAGAAACCACCATCAATGAGGTGTTGAAGGTGGCGCTGGAAAAGGGGCCAATGCCCGCCAGTGCCGTGTTCCGGACGGGGGCCCAATACGGCTTTGCACCGGCCCAACTCCGTGCCGCGGCCCGCCGTCTGGGGATTGAGTTCCGCAAAGGCCCCGGGTTTGGCGAAAATGGTGGCTGGGTCTGGGACTGGCTCAACAGGGCGGCGTGCGGGACTGCTCGGTCCAGAGTGGCAGCCGAGTAC
This sequence comes from Planctomycetota bacterium, assembly GCA_018242565.1. Classification (GTDB taxonomy): domain Bacteria; phylum Planctomycetota; class Planctomycetia; order Planctomycetales; family Planctomycetaceae; genus JACQFH01. The sequence goes on from JAFEBR010000544.1 coordinate 3,208, forward strand.
GGGGCTGAGGACGGGGCCGAGTACGGGGCCGAGGACGGGGCCGACGAGGGGGAAGAGCCTTGTCCGGTAGCCCCGACAGACCCTGTGGCGTTCGTTTGGGAGCCAGTTTTTCCGATGGCGGAAGGTGTCGAGGAACCGTTCGTGCCGACTGTCGCCGGCACCCGCTGCGACTCGACGACGACGGCCTCCCCGCTGGCGTCGCGCCGCACCGGTGCCGCGTCGGCGGTGGCCAGGGGGCCAGCGTCCCCCTCCGCGGCGACGGTCGACGAGAGCGCTCCGCGTCCGGCCGAACAGCCGGTGTGCGCCGCTTCCAAAAATCTCGAAATTTCAAAATCATTGGAGAAACCCGCGGAAAACGCGATATTTTTGAATCGGCCCCATTTCGACTGGGAAGCCGCCGAGGGGCCCTGGACCCTGACGCAGGCCCGGCGAGCGATCTGTTCCGGTTGGGACGCGGTCCCCGCCGAGTTCGCCGAGGAATTCCCGTCGGCTTTGCCCGTCGCAGGGGATGACAGGCCGCCCGCGGAGGCGTCGCCCGCCTTGGCACCCCCTGCAGCCGTGGTTGAAGAACGAGAATTCAATCCGGCTGCCGACCTGCCCGCGCGAAAGCCGCGCCCGCGTGATCGCGCAGCGCGTCGCCGCGAGCATCAGCGGAACAAGTTGGCGCGAAAACAGGCCCGCCTGCATGCTCGCCAGAGTCGCTGAACACACGATCTGGCAGGCCATCTTGCGGACTGCGTCAGGAAGACCGGTCCGCAAGGTGCGCCCCGGGCGCGACCAGTCAGATCTCAGTCTGTGTCGCGACGTCTGGGGCGGTTGTGGTCGGCGATCGTCGCGGTGTTTTCACGCGTTTCAATAACCGGTACCGGACAGGGCACATGACACAACCCACCCCCGAGCCTGACGATCGTCGACGCGACCTGGGTTCAGGGCTTGGCCAGCGAGGTCAGCCACAGAGTATCAAACGACACACCCAGTTTGGCCGGTACGCGGGCCAGGCGGGTGAGTTCTTTGGGTTGGGTGGCAGTACCGACAATGCGGAGCGGGCCGGAGTAGGCTGCGCCTGTCCCCGTGAAGGTCAGCTTCACTTCTTCGGAACTGGGGCCTGTCGGTTCCGACGTCACCGCGGGAGCCGTAATGCCGGCGGGAAGGTCGCGGGGTTGGATGGTGATCGGTCCGACGACGGCGGGTCCGGTTTTGCGGCGAATGATTTTCACGGCGAGTTCGGCCGGTTTGTCGGCCGGAATGGTCAACGAGTCGGCTGCGATCGACAGTTCAAAGTCAGGCTCTTCCAGTCGGGCGGTGAGCAGGTAGACGAAGCGGGGCCCGCCGTGGCCGAACCGGTCGGTGGCGACGATGCGATACTCGCCGTCTTGTGCCGCGACGTGCGACAAGACCGCATCCCGCAGCGCGCCCGCATCATCCACCTCGGCCACGACCGCCCCTTTGGGATCGACCAGTTGCAGCAGTGGATCGACGGGCAGATCGAGACTCTGCGATTCGAGCGACACAATGACATGCTGCCCCTTCTGCAGCGGAAGCCGGTACGTGTCTTTTTGTTTCGGGGCCCGCAGGCACCCGGTCGCCGCCGAACCCACGGGGAGCGTGGGAGGGTTGGCCGGGTCCTGGGTGGCGGGAACCATCGCGACCGCAAAGGGACTCTGCCGCACGCGAGCGGTCCCCGCAAGGCCGGCGTCAAACACGACCGCCAGCCGACTGTCGGGAGATTTTCGCAGTTCGTCGAGTGGTTCCAATTCGGGGAAATCGGCCAGACGGGCACCGCCGAAGGGCACGGCCGGCAGCTTGGTCCCCGCGGGAATGTTCCAGCCCTGGGCTTCGACCACCTCGGGCGCGGTGCGCGAAACAGTCAACGGCAGCGTGTGTGTCAGGTACGGTCCGGTCGTCAGCGTCAAGCGATAGACGTAGTTGTCGCCACCTCGGAAGGCGATCGTCGTATCGGGAGCGGACGGAAAGGCGAACAGGCGGACGATATACGAGCCCGTCTGCCGGGCGGTGTAGGCCAGACGCGGGTCGAGCCCCAGGTCATCGTGGTTCTCGGCCACAACGATTCCGTCGGGGGTGGCAATCTGCAGAATGGCGTCCATGGGGGAGCCCAGACGCGTGTTCGCATCGAGTGCGGCGACCAGCGTTTGCCCCGCCTGCAGGGTGACCGCGTAGCCATCGACATCGGCGCCGGCCAGCACCCCGTTGATCGTGACCTTGGGGTCGGCGATCGCCTGGGGGGCCTTGAGCGTGTTGTTGGGTTCCTGCTCAGCGACTTCCGGCAGCGTGCCGATCAGAAACGGAACAGACGCCGAGGCTCCCTCGGCGTTGTAGAGTCGCAGCCAGGCGCGATCCGCGGGCAAGTCCGCGGGAATGGTCACTTCGAGTTTGCCTGCGTCGGCCGTCGGTTTGACGTCCAGGCCCGGTGCGAATACCTGGGGGGGCCAGTCGAATTTGCCGGAACAGGTGACAATCACCTTTGTGCCACGCTGCCCCCCCGCGGGAAACAGATGCGACAGGGTCGGTGCGGCGGCCTCGGCGACTGCCGGGACCAGCAGACACGGCAAGGTCACCCACCAGGAAGATCTGTAGCGGCAAGTTCCGTCGAGGGCAGGCTTCATCGGCAATACAAACACAGAAGAAAAGAAAGAAACGCAGAATCTCAACACGGTCGGCACACGCCGTCTGCGGGAATCCGATCCAGGCGAACGCCAGCGGCCCATGATCCGATGCGCAGCGGGTTGCCAACCTTGAACTCACGCGGATTGTTCGGTGCCACCGGCCGGGTTATATCTGCGGCACGACCGGCAGCGATCGCTCGAGCGCGAAATTGGGGCAGGTCAGAGGCCGCGGGTCGGTCTTGCACCGAAAAGGGGGCACTGCGGCTGAAAATCCGCCAATTACATGATTTCCGCGATGGGACGCGGGTCGCTGACGATATGCGCCGGACGTCCGGTGCTGTTGTACAAAATCTTGTCGGGGTTAATCCCCAGTTTCAGGTAGACCGACGAAGCCAGGTTCTCGGGAGCGTAGATCTTTTCGACCGCCGCGTAGCCTCGGGAATCGGTGGCGCCGACCACCTGGCCACCCGGAGTTCCACAGCCCGCCACCAGCACCGAGATCGCGCTCGACCAGTGGTCGCGTCCCGGGGTGGTCGAACCGGGCAGCGTCGAGATCTGGGGTGTGCGGCCGAATTCACCCATGACGAGCACCAGGGTCGTCTCCAGCAGGCCCCGCTGGTGCAGGTCTTCGATCAGCGTGGCGACCACGGCTTCGAGTTTCTGTCCCTGCGTCTTGAACGCCGGGAAAATGTTCGAGTGGTGATCCCAGCCCCCGTCGTTCAACGTGACGAACGGAACCCCCGCTTCGACCAGGCGGCGAGCCAGCAGCGCCCGCTGTCCCAGCGGCGTGCGCGTGTACGCCTCGCGCACGCTGTCGGGCTCCTGTTGAATCTGAAACGCCTTTTGTGCGGCCGTCGACGTCATCAGCGAAACCGCCTGCTGATAGTTTTCGTCGGCTCCCAGAACGGGGTCCGCCGCGGCCCGGTCATGAAAGCGAATGAACTGATCGAGGCGTTTGCGGATTTCCCGACGCCCATTGGCTCGTCCGTCGTCAAGTTCCTGGGGAATCGTGACGTCGCGCACGATGAAGTTTTTATTGTTCGGATCGTCCGAGACAACAAACGGGGCATGCTTGGCACCCAGAAAATTCGGCCCCCCCGACCGGGTCATGCTGGGGAGCGAGAAATAGGGAGGCATGCCTTCCGGAGCACCCCGTTCGGCGGAGACGACCGAACCCATACTGGGATGGAAGCTGACGAACGCACCGCAACTGACCGGGATGCGGGTCGGGGCCCCCGTCATCATATAGTGATTGCCGGCGCCGTGGTTGTTCTGGTTGTGGCACACCGACCGCAGGATCGTCAGCTTGTCGCTGATGGCCGCCAGCCGGGTCATGTTCTCGGAAAAGACCGCTCCCGGAATCTTGGTCTGAATCGGCTGGAACTCGCCCCGAATCTCGGCCGGCGCCTGCGGTTTCGGGTCGAACGTTTCGATATGGCTGGGACCGCCGTCGAGCCAGACGAGAATGCAACTGGTCTTGCGCGAGGTCGCTTCGGCTGCCCCGGCGCGGGCCCCCAGGGCCCCGGTCAGCCCCCCGCTCAACAGGGCGCCCAATCCAAGTTTGAGGCAGTCTCGGCGGAGCAATCCTTCACAATTCTGATGAATGGCCATAGGGTTGAGACCTTTTTAGTCCAGAAACAGGAACTCGGGAGTATTGAGGAGCGCCCAGAACAAGTCTTCCACGGCACGGCGGCGGTTTTCGCCTTTCGTGAGGAATTCCAGCGCCCCTTGCAGTTCATCGTCCTTTGGCGGTCGGCTGTACACCAGCAGATACGCTTCTTCCACGATTTTTTGAGGAGTCGCGTCGCTGGCCGCCAGTTTGGCAGGCCGTGCCGCGTCATTCGCCAGCTTGCTGTTCAAAGCGGGCGAATTCATCAGGTGCAGAATCTGGGGCGTGGTCGACTCGCTGGTCCGTTCACAGGGGGGATCCTGGTTGGGGTCAGGCCGGCCGAATGTGTCCAGAAAGAAAGACGACGCCCGGTAGGTCCACACCTGGGTGGCGCGGGCCCCCGCCGGCATCGCCGCGAAATCTTCTTCGACCCCCAGAATGTCGTTCACCGCATCGAGCAGCACCTCGGCCCGCAATCGCTGGCGGTAGTACCGCGAGAAGTTGCGGGTGTCGGCGATGTTGCGTTCTCCGGGAACCGAACTCAGACCAAACACCCGCGAGGTCGCAATCCGGCGGATCAGTTTCTTGATATCGTAACCCTGCTGGCGGAAATCGCTGGCCAGATAGTCGAGCAGCGGTTCATTCGAGGCGGGGTTGGTGGCCCGCATGTCGTCCACGGGATCGACAAATCCTTGTCCCATGAGTTCCGACCAGACCCGGTTCGCCATGACCTTGGCGAAGAACGGATTGTCGGGCGCGGTCATCCACGCCACCAGGACCTCCCGCGGATCCTGCTCGGGGCCGATCTGCGGAGCATCGCCCCCCAGCAATTTCGGCGGTACGGGAACGCCGGTGCGGCCGTGGGCCAGTTGGCCACTGGGCCGGCTGAAAATCATCTCTTCACCCCCGGAGATCGGGGGAGACAGGCCCGCCCCCTTGTGGCCCACGCGGGCGAAGAACGAAGCGAACCCGTAGAAGTCGTCCTGGCTCCAGATTTCAAAGGGGTGGTGATGGCATTTGGCACACTCGAGTCGGACACCCAGAAACAACTGGCTGACCGAAGAGCCGATTTCCACCGTCTCGGGTCGATCTCGGAAGATGACCGTGGCTCCATTCTGCCAGGTGCTGCCGGTCGCCGTCAGCAATTCGCGCACGAACTGGTCGTAGGGCATGTTCTTCCGGAAGGCGTCGCGCAACCACGAGTCGATCGTCCACACCGCCTTCATGCCCGCTCGATACGGATTAGGCCGGACCAGGTCGGCCCACTTGTTCGCCCAGAAGTCGGCATACTCAGGCCGCTCGAGCAACCGCTCGACCAACCGGTCGCGTTTGTCGGCCGTCTGGTCGGCGAGAAACGCACGCGTTTCTTCCGGGGTTGGCAACCGGCCGATGATTCGCAGGTGCGCGCGGCGCAGGAAGGTCGTATCCGACGCCAGCGGCGATGGCAGCATTCCCAGCGTCTGCAGTTTGTCCCAGACGAGGCCGTCGATCGCGTTCTGGCGGGGCAGGGCGGCATACGCCGCGGGAGAGACATCCCCCGGCAGCGGAATCGTGACGGCGCACACGGCGATGAAGTTCATGTACCGCGCCATCACCGCGGCTTCACCCGGCACGGGGCCGGCCTGAACGAGGCCATCGGTCCCGTCGACGACTTGCGCGATCGTTTTATCGTTCGATTGCAGCGCGGCGGCGTCGGTGACGTCACGGCGATGTCCGTCGGAATACTCGGCAAACACCTGCAGCGAGAACTTCTCGCGCGGAGCCAGGCTGCGGGTGGCAGGTTCGATGACGACGCGAACCAGTTTAGGAGCGTCGGCCGGGGTACGGTGGGCGCCGCTTTCAATCCACTGCCGCAACAGATCGTAGTGCGGACTGTTCGGTTCGATGCGTTTGCCGCCGCCGTGCGGCACCTGTCCCGCAGCTTTTCTCAGCAGCAGACTCGTTTCGGGCGCTGCGGGGAAAACACGACGACCGCGGGCTTCGCCGACGAGAGCGGCATAGTCGAAGTCAGAATCGAACCCCAGCAACGAGAGCGCGAACCCGTTCTGGCCCCGCGACTTCCCATGACATGGTCCCGAATTACACCCGAAGCGGGTCAACAGCGGTTGCACGTCGGCTTCGAATGTGACGGCGGCCGTTGCCGCCAGTGGTTGGGCCGGTTCGTCGGCCGCAGCCCCCCCGGCCGACAGCAAGATGCAGCCGAACAATGCACAGCAAATCGCGGTGCGGAAACAGTCAACGACACTGCCTGAGCGGGACGGCATGGACTGGGCGAATTATGAGGCGGAATCGGGCAGGGCACCGGCATCGGGTGCCGGGCAAATCGGGGACATTCACTCTGGGGTTGTCTGTCAGCCGACCGGTCCTGAAACTCTCACCCGCCGGCTGATATCAACAGGTATTGAAGTATTGCAGGAGTGGCGACGGAGTTCAAGTTCTTCTGGGGGTTCTGAGGGCCCGGGCGGCGGACCGTGGCTGGCCGAACCGGTTCCGCCCGACCCTTCGACAAGAGGGGCGCCAGGAATTTGATAACCGCGGCAGGCAACGCTTGACACTGCCGTATGAAAGATGGATGATCGTTCGAAACCGCGTTGTAACCACCACCGTATTGGACAGATCCAGATGAGCCAGGGAAATCGCCGACTCGACTTAGAGGAAGTGAACGGAGTGACAGTCGCTCGTTTCACCGACAAGAAGATTCTCGACGAAAGCAACATTCAGATTATCGGCAACCAGTTGTTCAGCCTGGTCGATGACGACCACCGGCAGAAAGTGGTGCTGGATTTTACGAATGTTGAGTATCTGTCGAGTGCCGCGCTGGGCAAGCTGATCACGATGGATAAGAAGGTGAAGGCCGCCGGGGCCAAGTTGCGGTTGTGCTCGATTCGCTCGGACATTAAAGAAGTGTTCAAGATTACGCGTCTCGACAAGCTGTTCAATATTTTCGACAATCGCGACAAGGCACTCGAAGGTTTCTAGCCAGGGGATTCGCGTCCGGGCCGGGCAGCGAATCCCGAGGCTTTTCCCCCCATCCTGAACGGTGAATCTGATCGCGATGTCCACGATCGAAGATGTCACGCGGGAATTTGAACAGATCATTCCCAGCGACACCGCCGCCGGCCAGTCGGTGCAGGAACGCATTATCCAGATGCTGGAAGAATTGCGTTTCGAGGACCGCGATGTCTTTGGTATTCGACTGGCGATGGAAGAAGCGCTGGTCAACGCCATCAAGCACGGGAATCAGATGGATCCCACGAAAACCGTGCGGATCGCCTGCCAGATCGGCCAGCAGCGCGTGCGGATTGAAATCGAGGACCAGGGCAGCGGGTTTCATCCCGAAGATCTGCCCGACCCCACGGCGGACGAGAATCTCGAACGCCCCTGTGGTCGCGGGATCATGCTCATGCGGGCGTTTATGACGTCGATTACTTTCAATCCGACTGGGAATTGCGTCGTCATGACCAAGGATCGCAGCGAACCCGAACCGGAAACCCCGGCGGGTGAGTCGGCCTGATCTGTGCGGCGTGTCGGGCGACCCGTCCCGGCTCTGATTTCTGACTGCTTCTATCCGGGAGATCTCCACGTGGCCCTGTTGCGCCCTGCCGTTCTGTGTGTCTGTCTGGTGCTCGCATCCCCTGGTGTCCCGTCGGCCTGGGCGATCGCCCCCGCGGAAAGTGCTTTGCGGGCCACTGTCCGCGTCTTCGATGCAGGTTCTTCCGGGACGGGGTTTCTGGTGGCCACCGGCGATCCGAACGATGTGGGCAAGCGATGCCTGCTCGTCACGGCGGCCCACGTCTTCGAAAACATGAAGTCCGACAAGGGAACCCTCGTGTTTCGGCTCACCGACCGTGAACACGGCATCGGCCGCAAACAGGTTCTGGTGCCGACCCGCAAGGGGAATGAAGTCTTGTGGACCAAGCACCCGCGGTTTGATATCGCCGTGCTGGCGGTCGAAATCCCTGAAGGCGTGGATGTCAAACCCTTCGAAGAACGACAGATCGCCGATGGAAAGTTCGCGGAGGAGGGGCGTTTCAGCGTCGGTCAGGACGCCTTCATTCCGTGTTTTCCCGTGCAGTTGGAAGCCAATGCGGCCGGTTGGCCCATTCTGCGGCGGGGAACAGTCGCGACTCACCCGCTGGTGCCGGTCACCACCGTGCCCACGTTTCTCATGGACTACACGAGTTTCGGTGGCGACAGCGGTTCGCCGATCGTCGTCTGGCAGGACAACGAACCGATGGTCGTGGGGTTGATCTCGGGGATGCATCGCCAGTCCGAGAAAACAGTGACCCCCAACGAAGAACGGACCGTGCATTCGTCCATGGGGCTCGGGATCGCCCTTCAATCGCCGTTGATTCGACAGACGATTGAAGACTGGAAGAAACGCCCTTCCCAGTAAATCAGTCCAGTAAATCGGGCCCGTGAAGGGGCCCGATCAACGGCGCCAGTGCGTCTGAGAAAACGGCCCTGACTCCACTTGTCCGCAGGTGATTGCTTGCTGCCGCCGCGGGTATCATGCGGACGCAGCCATTCTTCACGGCATGGGCGGCAGCCAGCTCCAATGAGTTGGGTGGGTGAACTGTTCTCTGCGGTGGCGATGCCGTAGCGACCCGCAGCTTACGCCGCGGGCTGCCTCAGATTGGCCGCACCTTCATGTCCGGGGGCTGTTACCAGGCTCCAGGCCGTCACGGCCTGCGATCTGTCCTGATTGGTGATCGCAGGCCGGCGGTGAGCCGCCGCGCTCGCGGGTCGCAGGCCCACATTACTCGTCGAGCGGTGTGAGGAACCAGTCGGTCAGGCTGTGTTTGCGGGGACGCAGCGGGGGCAGGTCTTCTTCGAACAATTGCATCACGGCCCAGCGGCGGATTTCCGAGTCCTGGTTCGACGACATATCGGGATTGAACTTGCTGCGGACTTCATCGCGTTTCGAGACCGCCTTCATGCGTCCGAGCGAGACAAAGCACATCATGACGACCTTAGGCATGTCGGGTGGGGGACCCATGTCGTTAATCCGTTCCATGAATTTGTTCGCCAGCCCTTGATCGGGGACCCCGGCATGGAAGATTCCCAGGTTCCAGATGGCGGCGGCGCGGGTGGCTTCACCCAGTTCAAACTGCTTGGCCACATGGTCCCGCATCAGCGGTTCCGACGCCGTGTACTTCAGCTTGCCGAACAATTCGAAAATGTGGGCCGTTTCTTCATCGATACCGCGGGGCAGATCGCCATTGCGGAAGGCCCCCGGTTTCCGTTTCAGAGCCGTGCGCTCCTGGGCTTTTTCCAGCAGCATGGGCAGCATCTCGGCGATTTCCAGAGACTTGATGGCCCACGCCGACGCGACTTCCACTTCGGCCCGGGGCGAGTCGAGCAGTTCAAACAACCGGGCGGCTGCCGCCTCGTGGTCGAGCGACCCCAGCAGCAGCGCCGATTGTTCCTGGCCACGCCAACTTGGGCCACCCAGCATGGCGACGGCTGCGTTGCGAATCGGCTGGTCGAGTTCGGGACGTTTCGTGAGAGTCAGCAGCGACGAACTGATCGAACGCCGCAGGTCAGGGTGCGGGTCATCCATCAGCTTCGCCAGCACCGCCATTCGTTCGGGGGTCGGGTTGGCGATGTAGGCCGTCGAGCCGTGGGTGCGAACGTGCACGTCCGGGCTGTTCATCGACGCCTCGGCGATTGGGATCACCAGTTGCGTGTCGATTTCGAGCAGACGGGCCAGCGCGATCCGCGCGATGGCCGGTTCGGGATCGACCGCGAATTTCAGCAGCAGTTCCTGCGGTTCAGTTCCCGCGTGACGCACCAGCAGTTCGACCGCACACAGACGGTTCAGGACCGACGGTTTGGCTCCGGCGATCAACTTTCGGACTTCGGGTTCGTTCCCCTGATCTCGCAATTGGCCGGCAGCCCGCGCCGCCGCGGTCCGCACGTCGGCTCGCTGCTTCGTGTCGTGGACGAGTTCCAGCAGGCGGCCCACGGCGGGAGTGTGTCCAATCGTCCCCAGGCAGCGGATTGCCAGGATCAGATCGCGCGGACGGGGGTTCGCAGCCGACAGGCGTGCCATCCAGTCGGGAATGAAGCCTTCCGCCTTCCAGTCGGCCAGTGCCGGTTCCACGATCAGCCGGAGTTCGGTTCCGGCCTTCCGGGCGGTCGCCATCAGTTCCGGGGTGGTCTCTTTTGCGGCCAGTGAGGCCAGCGCCTTGGCTGCCGCCAGCCGCACGGCTGGATGCGACTTTTCGTTCACCACCAGTTCGACGAGCCGCGGGGCCGCCGGTTCCAGTCCGGGCATGCCGGCCGCGTGACCGCGCGCGATGGCATCGGCCACCGATCGCTGCATTTCCCCTTCGGGACGGGCGAGTGCCTGCAGCCAGAGTTCCGCCAGTTTCGGCGAGTACCCCTTGATCTCGGGTTTCACTTCCAGTTCCGGATCGTGATCCATGTGGTACTGCGTACGGATCTCGGCGTGGCTCGCGGCAGGCAGGCCGATCAGCAGACAGGCAGCCAGAAACAGACGACAGATTCGGAGGCTAGGCATGATCCGGTTTTTCAATCTCAAAGTTTCGGGTCCAGGCAGCGCGGTGTGAACGACGCGGCGGACTAACGGGGCTTCCACAAGCGTTGTGTCCGAAATACCAGCACGAGCATCGAGGCCGCGGAAACCAGTCCCATGAACCACCAGTTGCCGGGGATCAGGTTGTAGTTTTCAAAGCCCGCCGCTCGGATGACAGACAGCGGAGCCGCCACGGGGTTCATAATCAGCACGCGCTCGACCGTGTTGTGTCCGAACGGCGCGTCGCGCCCCGCCCATACCAGCAGCGGGCCGGCACAAATAGCAATCAGCGTGGTATAGGCTGCGACGGTGGCCGGGGCCGTGCGGCGGAACAGGCTGCCGATGCCAGCGCTCAACAGCATGGCAAAACCCGCCGTCGCCGCCAGACAGATCACCACCCGCTCAACCTGCGAACGCATGCCGTTGTCGATGTACACCATGACGATGTACCCGGGCAGCGTGGCAAACAGCAGCAGAATCAGTGTCAGAATCACCGACAGCAGCTTGCCCCAGACGATCCGCAGGGCCGACATGGGCGTCGTCTGCAACAACGGCCAGCCACCGCTTTCGAGTTCAGTGGCAATCAATCCCGCCGCCAGACTGGGGGTAATCAACACGACGAGTGCGACCTGCAGATACACCATCAGGCCGCCGATTTCCGAGACTTCCCAGTCGAGCGTTCCCGAGGTCGTCACATAGGCCATCACCAGTGACAGAATGGCACAGACCGCCACGAGGCGTAACAGCCAGTGCAGTCGGCCGAACCGTCGGCAGCGAAACTCTTTGATCATGACCGGATTCACAAACCAACTGATCCCACCGGAACGCCGCTGCGGATCAACCAGAAACATGGCCCGCCGCACGATCCGGACGAACAGGTTCTGGTCGTCGCTGATTTTCCCCTGGGCCCGGGACTGATCGAAAATCGTATGGTTCAAACGCAGAATGGTCCCGATCGACGCCAGGACCGTGATGACGATCGATAACAAGGCGAACCGTCCGGGAACGCCATCGGTCGCCAACAGTCCCTGGCCCCCCACGTCGGCGGCGCCGAGTACCGGCATCAGCGCGGCGATCGGAGACACACACCGCAGCCACTCGGCATACGTCGCAAGGTCGCTGTCGGTTCCCTGCAGCATTTTGTGGGGCCCCAGCGAGACCACTGCCAGTGCCAGAATCACGCCATAGGTAAAGCGGATCGCGCCGTCGATCGAATTCGAGCGACTGCTGATGTACAGGCCCACCGCCGAGTACTGCAGCGCGACCAATGCCAGAATGGCGTAGACGCGCGGCAGTTCTTCCGTCAGCGACAGCCCCCCCAGGCAATAGCAGGCCGCGGCGGCCGGCATACTCAACGCCAGCAGAATTCCGGCCAGCGCCAGGATGCTGAACAGCTTGCCAAAATAGATGCGGAACGGTCCCAGAGGCGAATTCAGCAACAGCGCCAGCGTCCCCTGTTTCTTCTCGCGGACAATATTCGTCGCCGGGAATACGGGCAAAATCAGCAGCATGGTCGTCAACAGGCCGTAGCTGAACAGTCGGAACACCTGTTGCGACCGGTTACTCGCTTCCGTCACCCGATTGTCGGTGGGCCAGCGAATCATCACCAGCAGCACAAACACGGCGATCAGGCCGACCTGGAAGAACATCATCCGCCGGGTCCGCAGCACCGTGGTGAGTTCGCGATTCAGAATGGCATTAAGCACGGGCCGCTCCTCCTGCCAGTGCCGCATCGCTCTGGTTCGGGCGGGCAAAGGTCATGAAGGCTTCTTCGAGATCGGTCTGCACTTCGCGGAACTGGGTGACCAGCACGCCCCCCTGGACGAGCTTGGCCAGCAGGCTCCCCAGGCCGTCTTCCGAAATCGCCGTGCGGAAGCGAATCGCCTTTTCGGGGACCGATTCCACGATCTCCGCTTCGGGTTCCAGTGTCGCCCGCAGAATGCCCGCTGCCTGCGAGAGTTGCTCGGCCTTCGTAAGCTGTGCTTCTATGGTTCGCCTTTGGCTGATCTGTCGGCCGATCTCTTCGATTGTGCCAAACGCGCGCAGCTTGCCGTGGGTGATAATCCCCACCCGGCTGCAGATCCGCGACAACTCGGGCAGAATGTGGCTGGTGACCAGCAGCGTTTTCCCCAGCTTGGCCAGGCTCAGCAGCAGGTCTCGCATTTCAATACGGGCCTGCGGATCGAGACCGTTGGCCGGTTCGTCGAGAATCAGCACTTTCGGATCGTGCAGCAGGGTGCGGGCGACGCCGACACGCTGCTGCATCCCGTGGCTCAGGCTTTCGACAAAGCGATCTTTCATGTACGCCGTACCGGTCGTTTCCATGATTTCGTCGATGCGTTTGACCCGTTTTCGGCGGGGGATGCCAAACGCCGCCCCGAAGAAATCGAGGTACTCGCGGACCCGCATGTTGTCGTAAGAACCAAACCGGTCCGGCATGTAGCCGACGAGCCGTTTGATCCGGCGGGCATCCTGCACGCAGTCGGCCCCGGCGATGCGGGCCGATCCCGAAGTCGGGCGATTCAAGCCCACCAGGATCTTGATGGCCGTGGTCTTACCGGCTCCGTTCGGACCGATGAGGCCGAAGATCTGCCCCGCCTGCAGCGTCAACGTCAGGTTGTCGAGGGCCGTGAAGGTGCCATATTTCTTGGTGAGATTCTTGATCTCTAAGACCGGTTGCTCGGTGTCCATAGTCCCTTTCCGGTAATGACGGATCCGGTGATGTCGATTGAGAGGGGAAAACTCGGCCAATCAGGGCCGGTCAGGATTTGCCGCGGGAATCTTGCCCGTTAACTGCAGTTCCAGGTGCACGATACGCCATTGGCTGGACTTGATTTCTTCGAGTTCGGCCGTGCCGGCGGGATTCGGTGCCGGATTGGCCGGGGTCGGTGACGTCTTGCGCGTCAGGTCCGGCCGACGGTTGGGATCTCCCGCGTGCAGACCCAGGTAAAAGTCCTGCCCTTCCACGAGTGACAAGAGAGCGCGATCGCTGATGGTAAAGGTGTGTGCCCCCACCGGATCGTTCCAGCGTTCCGCCAGCACCGGTTCCGCCGTGGGCGTTCCCGCGTTGGCCAGACCGAAGACTTCCATCTGAATCACGGGCCCCGCGACGGAGACCACCAGTTTCGCATCGGTCAGTTCGGAATTCCGAACGGCTGCGGGGACCTGGAATCGCAGCCAGCACATGGAGTAGTCGCGTCGTTCGGCCCATTCGCGGCGACGGGAATCCCACATGGGGGACGAGGGGGTCCGGCTTTCGCCGAACGGCGTGTCGACTAACCGGAAGGGCAGAAACGGGGCTGGGACCGTGAATTCCGCCCCCGGTGCCGGCCGTTCCAGTCGCACGGGGACCGCATACACTGAAGCTCCGACCCGCTTGAGTTTTTCGTCGATATCGAGACCGTTCGTCGTTTCATTGGTCCACGCCATCAGCAGCGGAGTCCCATCCCACTCATCATTGATCAATTCGCTGATGACGAGCGGGTACATCCGACGCCGGCGATCCTGTTCATCACCCAGCAGGCCGGCCTGCACGTATTGATCGACGCCGAAGACGTTGCTGGCCGAGAAGTGTCCGTCGGGACGCAGGTCCACGCCGATTCGGCCATCCCGCGTCACCAACACCGTTTCCGAGAGACGGGCCGGATCGGTTCCTCCGAACTGCCCCGACAACCCGGCGCTGTCAAACGTGGCGCTGGCCTCGATGCGGTCGGTTAGAGCCAGAGCCTGGCGAAAAACCGCCGTCCGCTGGGGAGTCTCCAGTTGCAGGTGGTCCCAGCTCCATTCACCCATATCGTTCCAGACCAATCGCCGGGTTTGCCCTTCCAACCCCGCCATATCGGGCGTCGAACGGCCTCCCTGGTGCGACTGCAACTTCCAGTCAGCCGATTCAGGGCTGAAAAAGGCCAGTCCGCCCGTCAGGTTGGCGTCATCTACGCCCGGCAGCGCATCGATCAATTGCACGGTGGCCACCGAGGGCTCCTTTTCGTGGCGGTTGTTGACTCCCACCACCAGCAGGGCAACGGCGGTCAGAACTCCCACGACCGGTCCGAACCAGCCCAAGTGTTCGAGTGCCTGTTTGCGCCACAGCCAGGCGCCGCCACCGGCAACGACCGCGGCAAAGGCTGCCAGCAGTCCGGCGACGATGCCCTGCGACGGAATGGCATACCCGATGTATTCCGCCGCGTAACTCGAAAGTTCCCGGTCAATTTCCGGCGGTCGTGAATCGAGACGGTGCATGTGGGTGGACAAGTGCTTCATCGGCGGCAGGATGATATAGGGGCTGTCCTGCAGCATGCCGGGGGTATCGCGATTTGAGCGATTCCACTCATCCTGCTGGGCCCGGCTTTCTTCCAGGGTAATTGGTCGGTACCAGGCGCGGGGGGCCAGCGTGGTCACCAGAACGTGACCGCGGCCAAACCGGCAGGTAAACGCGGCCGGCCAGCCATTCAC
>JAFEBR010000545.1 GCA_018242565.1 Planctomycetota bacterium
AGTAATTCGGTCCGAATGAGCTGTCAACGAGAAAGTTTTGATTTGTAGTGAGAGGGCCGATTGCGATGGGTGGACGAGCGACCGGCCAGAATGAACACTGTGGCAACTCGCAGAGAAACCGCTCTCGACCGAGGGGAATGGGGTTGTGGCGATCACCAATGCGGCAAATGGGCGGGCAAAGCACGCCGAGCCTGTGTCTTACTACCGGGAACCCAAGGCGCTTACCGATGGCACCGTGGCTAGACGCCGCGTGGCTGTTACCACAGGGTATACCCGCCGTCGATGACGAGGGTCGCGCCGGTCATGTATTTCGAGGCGTCGGAGGCCAGGTAGACGGCCAGGGGGCCGAGGTCTTGCGGATCGCCAAAATCGCCGGCGGGGATTTGCGACTTGAACGATTCAATCATCCCCGGATTGAGCTTGGCCCAGCGTTGATTCGGTTCGGTCATGAAGCCGCCTGGACAGATGGCGTTCACGGTCACGCCCTTGGGGGCCCAGTCGGCCGCCGTGGAGCGAGTGAAGTGGATCACGGCCGCTTTGCTCGTTTCGTAGCTGCGACCGCCGATGCCGCGATTGACGATCATCCCGGAAACCGAAGCCACGTTGATCACGCGTCCGGGACCGCCCCGCGCGACCATCGCTCCGCCAATGAGTTTCGTGCAGAGAAACGTGCTGGTGAGGTTCAAGTCGAGGATGTTCTGCCAGGTCTCCAGCGGCATCTCGGCGGTCGGGATATCAACTCGTCGGCCACCCACATTATTGATGAGAATGTCGATGGGAGCCGGACCGTTCAGCGCCTCGCGGCAAGCCCGTTCGGCTTCTTCCGGAAGACTCACATCGGCGACAATGAACTGCGCCTGTCGGCCTCGATCACGGATCGCCTGGGCGGTTTGTTCAAGGCTCGGCAGATCGCGGCCGACCAGTGTGACATCGGCCCCCGCTTCGGCGATGGCGAGCGCCATTTCCCGTCCGAGTCCGCGACTGCCACCGGTAATGAACAGCCGTTTTCCGTCGAGTCGAAAGCGGTCAATCACTGACATCATCTACATCCTGCTGGGGCAGCGGCGGTGGGGAATCTTCGGGGGCAGACTTCCGGAAGAGATGCACATCCATGCTCGAATAATTGAGCAACCGGTCGGTTTTCCAGACGGGAGGCATCTCGAACTCATCTTCGGCACGGCAGCGGAAGACCAGCAGGGCATCGGGGCTGGTGATTTCCGGTCGGGCCAATCGTTCGAGTGAGCGATACAGCATCGTGCCCGGTGCGATCCGCGTGGTGAACAGGTAAGGCGGGTCGAAGAAGACAATGTCAAACGGCAGAAACTCAGCGGCATTTTTCGGGCGGAACGAACATTTGGTGACGTCCGTTTTCCAGCACAGAGTTTCGTCAGCAACATCCAGGCTGGCGACATTACGTTTGAGCAGGTCAAACGCGTACCAGTCTTTTTCAAAAAAAACCACGCTGGCAGCACCGCGACTGAGGGCCTCCAGGCCAATTGTGCCGGTGCCCGAGAAGATATCGGCGACTCGGGCTTCTTGCAGCAAGGGCTGCAGACGGTCGAACAGCGCCACTTTGACTCGCTGAGTGATCGGACGAGTCGTTTCGCCGGAATTGGTTTCGAGCTTACGATGACGAAAACGGCCAGCAACGATCTGCATCAGGTTTCTTCCAGCGCTTCCATATGCCGACGAATGATATCGCGGGCCTCTTCGCCGATCGTGCGAAATTTGGGACGTTGTTCGGGGACAGGGGGAGTGGAGGCTGGCGCGAGCGGCAATGACGGGTTTGTGGCGGCCGGGTTGGCCGCCGGAGTGGTCCCCGGGATTCCGCCTTTGACAATCGTCGTGTCGCCCGAGGGGGGCAAGTCGGTCGCGGTATCGCGTTCCGAGAGCCAGCCGAAGATGTCGTCATCGGTGCTTTCGCCGGACTTGTCGGGCTGCGAGCCTTCCAGTTCAAAGTGAATCGGGCCAATCTGCAACTTGTCGCCGGGGTGCAGCAGGGCTTCACCTTCAATCTTGACCGAGTTGACCAGGGTGCCGTTCTGGCTGCCCAGGTCGCGAACGAGCAGGCCGCGTTCGGTCGGCGTGAGTGAGCAGTGTTGCCGACTGACCTCGTTGGAGGTCATGCGGATAAAGCTCTTTTCGTCTCGCCCGATGATGACTTCCTTATCGGGGAGTACGATTTTTTTGCCTTTGTGTTTGCCGGTGTTGACGATCAGCGAGAGCATGCAATGACCCCGTCCGGATTATTCGTGTCGGGGAACCAGAACCGGTTCCCCGCAGTTGGGACATGTCAGCGTTTTGCCACGATGCTGTTGCGCGACCTTGAAGCGTTTGCCGCAGCGGCACGAAAAACGGACCGGCTTGGCGTCGTCGGCGCTCGACGATTCGGTGTGACTGCGTCGCCAGACCTCTTCCGCGGTGGATTTGATCGCGGCCAGCAGTTCGGTGGGATCAAACGGTTTGGTCAGATAGGCATCGGCCCCGACGCGGGTGGCCAGGTTTCGAGAATCTTCCAGTTCGATGGCGCTGAGGATCAGAATCGGAACGAACTTCTCCGCCGTCTTCAGGCGTTCACAGACTTCCCACCCTGTTTCGGTTCCCGGCAGGATCAGGTCCAGAATCACGAAATCAGGCTTCTTCATGACGAACATGGAATGAGCCTGTCCCGCATCCTTGGCGAGCGTCACATCATATTTTTCCCGTTCGAGCAACGTCTTCAGGAAGGCGGCTTCATCGCGGTCGTCTTCCACGACGAGAATATGATGCACGATTGCCGGCGCGAGGCGCGGATCAAGACCGCTGTCCGTACTCATCGAGCGCAACTCCGCAATTCAAACGGCACACCCCGCAACGATTTCGCCGTTGGAACAGCCTGTTCGCGGGAAATCGTCCAGAAAACCCTGATCGGGGGGAAAAACACTATCCTTTAGTGTTGAAGAAATACACGAAACGGGTCCGACTTGCAATCGGGCAGCCGATGGTTGCATTTGACAAGTTTGCCCGTGGACCGCCAAGATGCACGGGGTGCAGGGGAATGCCGCAGCAGTGGATCAACCCCGCCGGACATCGTGCCGGAGGGAGCGTTGAACCAGGTTGAAGGCCGCCTGTGCGCCGTGAGTTCACGATTCCCC
>JAFEBR010000546.1 GCA_018242565.1 Planctomycetota bacterium
AACTGCAGGAAATCGGACAAATCAGTGGTACGAATGTGAACGATCGCGGCTTTCCCGATGGCAGCATGGGGGTGCAGGTGTTTGACTACAACCTCGATGGCTTGCCCGATTTATGGATTACCGATTTTGAAGAGGAATACCCCGCGTTATTTCGCAATCTGGGCAACGGCTTGTTCCGTCACGTCAGCCGGGCGACCGGGGTCGCCGCCCTGGGAGGCATGTACGTCGGCTGGGGAACAGTGGCGGCGGACTTCGACCACGATGGCGATGAAGATCTCTTTGTCGCCAACGGCCATGTGCTGAGACATCCGCGCAAAGCATCGGTGCAGCAACGGGCATTGGTGATCGAGAATTTGGGGGGCGAACGATTTATCAACGCCACGTCAGCCGCGGGAGCCGCGCTGCAGGTCGAGCGTCTGGGACGCGGATTGGTCTCGGCCGATTTCGATATGGATGGCGACGTGGATGTGGCTCTCTCGTCGATCAATGAGCCGGTGGCGATTCTGGCCAACGAAACTGTGGCGGACGGAAACTGGCTGTCGATCCGCCTGGTAGGCAGGGCCAGCAACCGTGATGCGGTTGGTGCGGTGCTGACGCTCGAGACTCCTGCCGCGAACCAGGTTCGTCAAATTGTAGGAGGCGGCAGTTACGCGTCGACTTGCGACCGCACGGTGCACTTCGGCTGGTCGGGGAGTCCCGAGCCGGTGCGGCTGGAAGTTCGCTGGCCCTCCGGGCGGATTCAGAAATACGACCAGTTGAGCAGTCGCCGACGGCACTTGTTGATCGAGGCTGAATAGGCCGGCCTTGTTGACGTGGTGTGGCCGCGGAGCCGTTGGGTAATCTCGGTCAATCAAGGAGTTTGCAGCCCAGTCCAATTGTTCGACGATCGGCCGCGCTCAGGTGCGGTTGGGGCGCTCCTGGAGCACAACCTGCAGTTCCAGGGGAATGCCGTTGCGCAGGATCGAGACCGTGACCGTGTCGCCGCCGCGGAATTTGGCCAGTTGCAGTCGCATCGGCAAGAAGCCTTTGACCGGCTCCTGATTAATGCTGGTCACGATGTCGCCAGCGGTAATGCCCGCCTCGCTGGCGCCGGAATTGACGGCGACTTCATCGACCTGGCAGCCTTCGGGGTGATCGTGGCCGAATACCCCCAGCACGGGGGCGTGCTGATTCAGGATGACGAGGATCAGAAAACCCACCGAGGCAAACAGGTTATTCCCGGCATGTACGAACATCGGCGTCACCAGCGATTGGCGGGACTCACGAACGCCCGTGAAGATCAAGCCCAGCACAAACACGAACAGCATGTGCACGAGGCCGAACGTATGCCCGACGGCGAACAGGGCCGATTGCACCAGTGTGGCACCCCAGACGGTGATTCGCGGTCGCAGGACGGCTTGGACGAATCCGCGAAAGAACACCTCTTCGCAAATGGGGGCGATCACCGTGGCGGCGACAACGAACAGAATGATGAACGGCAGCGACGGAGTCGCCGCGGCGCGTTGCAGGATTTCTGGAGTCAATGAGGTGCGCGGTGAGACCCGCGAGACAATCTGGGCGGTCGTGATCAGGACGATGATGATGCCGATCACGATCGGAAACGCGATCGCGAACTCCTGCACAACCTGCCAGATCCTGGGACGTTGAAAGACTGGCGGAGTGTCGCGCCGGCGGGCGAGCCAGAGGGGATAGAACAGCATGAATCCGTGCTGAAACACAATCGAGATCAGCAAGAGTCCCCAGGGGGGGAGCGCCGCTTGAGCTCCCCCGGTCACCACGGAGAGGAGCCGAATCGCGCCGAGAAACCCAAGCCCAACGGCCAAATCTCGCCATCCAAAAACCGGGGGCCGGTCGGGAGCGTCTTCCACAAGTTCCAGGACTACTTCGTCGTGAGTTGTATTCATGCGGACTGTGGGGTAGGTGATCGATCGAGGCAAACGTGTCGCAGCAGAGGCCCTCGGATCCACAGCGCTGAATCCGGCCAGACGCTAAAAATCCGATGACGATCTGGTTACGATGGAGAGCGGAGTTTCCAGGTGCCTGTGTCGCATCGGGATCGCGCTCCCTGCCGATTCCGGAGTTCCATCATAATCGTCTCTCGACGGGAAATCGTGTATGAAAGAAGTTGTCCTCGCTTTTGTTGGAACTGTTTCGTTGACGGCGGTGCTTTCGGCTCATTCGGTCTGGGCTGACGAGGCCTCTGCCAAACCGCAGAAAATTGGACTGTGGAACGGACATGCTCCCGTGGGGGAGGGGCAATTTGAAGATGCCGAGGCTTGGATCACTGTCCATCGGCCTGCCAAACCGAACGGGACGGCGGTGGTGATCTGTCCCGGTGGGGGTTACGGTGGCGTCGTCGTTGAACCTGAAGGGCACGGGATCGCCCGGTGGTTGAATGGCCACGGCATTACCGGCGTAGTGCTGGAATACCGGTTACCCAAAGGTCGGTCGTTTGTGCCGTTGCTGGATGCGCAGCGGGCGATTCGCACGACACGCAGTCAGGCGAAAGCGTGGGGACTCGATCCGGCGAAAATCGGGATTATGGGATTTTCTGCGGGGGGACATCTGGCTTCCACCGCGGGCACGCATTTCGACTCGGGAGACGCGAAAGCCAACGATGAAGTTAGCCGCACAAGCTGTCGTCCCGACTTCATGATTCTCGTGTACCCGGTGATCACGATGACCGAATTGACCCATGGAGGATCGAAGTTGAATTTGCTGGGCAAAGATCCGACTCCTGAACTCGTCAATCTGTTCTCGAACGAAAAACAGATTACGTCGGAGACGCCGCCAGCTTTTCTGGCTCATGCCGTCGATGATAAGCCGGTTCCTCCCGAGAACAGTCGTTTATTTTACGCGGCGTTGCAGAAGGCCAAAGTCCCGTCGCATTACCTGGAACTGCCCAGTGGTGGACATGGGCTGAATGGTTACAAAGGCCCGATGTGGGATGCCTGGCAGGAAAAATCGCTGGCCTGGCTGGCTGAATTGAAGTTAACGACGCCCTGATCTCACGCTGGCACCGGGACCTTACCGGTGCAATACCGGGGGCCTGCGTTGGTCGCGGTTTGGGGTTTGGTGTGTAAGTGTTTTGTGGATTTATGTTTAGGTAAAGACTGGCTGATTCGCTGCCTGTGGCCGCGATGATTCAGGACGTTTTGCGAGAGAATCGGGACAAACGGAGGGGAAGACCGTTCTTTTTGCTGAATTTCGCAGGTTCCGTTGCTTTGCGGGGTGGATTTCCATACACTCTCCGCTCGCAATGCAGACCAGCACGCCACGTACTTTTGGTGTGAACTGGCCGGACCAGGTGTTGCTGATGACGGAACAGATTTATTCAGGAGATTTTGACGTGGCGATCGACAAGAGTTTGCGGCGCAAAGGGCGGTTGGTGCGTTCCCGGAACGTGTTGAAACGTGAAGAACGCATTGATCAGATGAAGCGGGAAGAGACTTGGGCCGACGGCCGCAGCGCGTTGGGCTTGCCGAAGACTCGGGTGCTCAAGATCGCCGGCAAGAAAAAGAAGAAAGCCAAGGAAGAAGGCGAAGAAGGTGCGGCTGGCGGCAAGGCCGCAGCGGCACCCGCCGCGAAGCCCGCCGGCAAGAAATAGTCTGGCAAGGCGGGGCGAATTCGCACCGCCCATTTGGAAATCTGCAGCAGCCTCGAACGATGTTCGGGGCTGCTGTCGTTCTTTGTTGCTCGGCTGCCTGGGCCGTTCTGCGAGCCGCCACGCTGGAATTGCCGGGCCGATCGTCACGTCACCGGTCGGGCGACATCAGTCGAACAGGTAGCTGACCGACTCGTTACGATGGATGCGCTTGATCGCTTCACCCAGCAATGGGGCCACGCTGACGATTTTGAGGTTCGGAAAAATCTGCTGATTCGACAGCGGAATGCTGTTGGTCACCACGACTTCCTGAATCGGGGCCTCACGCAACAGCGTCGTGGCTTTGCCACAGAAGACCGGATGCGAAGCGCCCACGTAAATGCGGCCGGCCTGGTGTCGGTGGACAACGTTCACCGCACCGACGATTGATCCGGCCGTGGTGATCATGTCGTCAAAGAGCAACGCGATCTTTCCTTCGATGGGCCCGCCGATCAGGTTCGCCTGTTTCGTTTCGGTCGCGCTGGATCGACGCTTATCGACAATACAGAGGTTGCCTCCCAGCCGTTCCTGGTGATGCAGTGTGCGTTTGATGCTGCCTTCGTCAGGGCTGACGATGACGATATCATCCTGCGGCAGTTTGAGGCTGAGGAAGTAATCGTCGAGGATCGGGGCCGCGTACAGGTGGTCCACCGGCACATCGAAGAAACCCTGGATCTGGGCGGCGTGCAGATCCATGGCCAAAACGCGGTTGGCCCCGGCTTCGACAATCAGGTTGGCCACCAGTTTGGCCGTGATGGGGACACGACCGGAGTCTTTGCGATCTTGCCGGGCGTAACCGAAGTAGGGGATGACGGCGGTGATCCGGTCGGCACTGGCACGCTTGCAGGCGTCGATCAGGATCAACAGCTCCATCACGTTTTCGTTAACGGGCGGGCAGGTGGGTTGTACGATGAAGACATCGCGACCGCGAATGTTCTCTTCGAGTTTGATCCCGATTTCCCCGTCCGGGAAATTCGAAATATCGACCCGCCCCAGGTCAATCCCCAGGTAATTGGCAATTTCCGACGCCAGCTTGGGATGCGCTCGCCCGCTGAGGATGGTCAGGTGTTCGTGCATGATCGGCGCCTGGAAGATGCAGAAGAGGGGGAGATCCGGGGAGCAGAGTGCCGCATCAGGCTAGTGTTCTGGCCGACTGTCCGCAAGGGTCTTGATTGGTATACGTAAGTTTACTACAGTGGGGGCATGACGCATGGTTCCCGACTTGATCCGCCCAATCGGTTTGAAAAAACGTCGCGCGAGGCCGATTTCGAGCACCTCGAATGGGATCGCGAGTATCTTGACCAACTCAACCAGCGGCCCATCGAATACCTGGTCGATACCTCGAAGAGCGTTGTCAGCCAGAATGATTCTCCCGACGTCCCCTTCACGTACAGCGTGAATCCGTACCGTGGTTGCGCTCATGGCTGTGCCTACTGTTATGCCCGCAACACACATGAGTACCTCGGTTTCAATGCAGGTCTCGATTTCGAAACCAAAATCCTGGTGAAAGAGAACGCTCCCGATTTGCTGCGCGAGTTCCTGTCGCGACCCGCCTGGCTACCGGAACCGATCACCTTTTCGGGGGTGACCGACTGCTATCAGCCGGCTGAGCGAACCTATCGGTTGACGCGCGGCTGCCTGGAAGTTGCCCGTGAGTTTCGTCAGCCGATCGGGATCATCACCAAAAACGCCCTGGTGACCCGTGATCTCGACCTGTTGCAGGACCTGGCGAAACACCGGCTGGCGCATGTCTTTCTGTCGTTAACCTCGCTCGACCCGGAACTGGCCTGCGTCATGGAGCCCCGCACCAGTATTCCCGCGGCCCGATTGCGGGCCATTC
>JAFEBR010000547.1 GCA_018242565.1 Planctomycetota bacterium
AGTGACCGTGCGGTTTGGTGAAAATCAACTCGTACAGGAAATGGCGGGGGGCACGAGTTACGCTGCCTCGCACGAAAGAGTGTTGTTTCTGGGGCTGGGAGGCTGGACCGGGACCTGCCAGATCGAGGTGCGCTGGCCTTCCGGAGCGGTGGACACCGTGGAGGGGGCGGCAGGTGGCCCGCTGCTGACCGTGCTGGAGGGTCGGGGACTGTTCCAGACGAATTACGAATTGCCTGATTGATAACGGTTTCATTTTTGACAGTGGTCGACATCGCCTCGTGATTACCAATCGTTACTCGTTTCTGGTGCTCCACACGGCCCGCAGTCGGTCGCTGGTGTTGCTGTGGCTGGCGTGTCTGGCGGCCGGGGGATGCACCGGTTCAAAGCCCGAATCGACACCGAAAGCGCAGTCGGGCAGCGAAGCGTACGCTGAGCACAGTTCGGCGGCGGCCGTTGCCCGGCGGGCCCAGGCGGGTTACGCGGGGAGTGCGGCGTGCGCCGAATGTCACTCTGAGCAGGCGCAACATTACCACTCACAGACGATGGCACGCTCATTGTTGCCCCCCGAGCAGGCGACACCGATTGAGGATTTTGAGCACCCCCGATTCTCGCCAGCGCCGTCGCTGGAATATTACGTCGAGAAGACGGCCGAGGGTGTGGTGCATCACGAACG
This sequence comes from Planctomycetota bacterium, assembly GCA_018242565.1. Classification (GTDB taxonomy): domain Bacteria; phylum Planctomycetota; class Planctomycetia; order Planctomycetales; family Planctomycetaceae; genus JACQFH01. The sequence goes on from JAFEBR010000547.1 coordinate 674, forward strand.
AAAACTCAACAGTGCGGGCGAAGTGATTTATGATCAGGGGATGCCCGTGGCGTTCACCGTGGGGTCGGGAAGTCGCGGACGATCGTATCTGATTGATCTCGACGGTCGGATGTTCGTGTCGCCGATCAGTTGGTACTCCGGTCCGCACAAGTGGGACTGGTCGCCCGGTTATGCGGTCGATAACAATTTTCGCTTTGAGCGGAAGGCGTCGGAGGGGTGTCTGTCGTGTCATACGGGGCTCGTCGCGCCTCATCCAGAAGATCACGATCGTTTTGCGCGTCCGCCGGTGATCGAGGCATCGATTGGCTGCGAGCGGTGCCATGGTCCGGGCAGCGCCCACATCGCGTATCAATCGGGACGGGCTCCCGCGGGGGCGACCGATTCGATTGTGAATCCGGAAAAGCTGCCGGGCGCCAAACGAGATGCCGTCTGTAACCAATGTCATCTGGCGGGGAAGCGGCGGGTCGTGCGGTTGGGGCGGTCAGAGTTCGATTTTCAGCCGGGCATGTACCTCAGTGACAACTGGGTGATATTCCTGAAAACGGAAGGGATCGAGACCGGGGTCGCCGGGGCAGTCAGTCAGGCCGAGCAGATGTTTGCGAGCCAGTGCTACCTGAAGAGTAACGGGGAATTGGGCTGCATCACGTGCCACGACAGCCATTCGGCCACACGGGGTGAGTCGCCGGCACAGATCTATCGGCAGAAGTGCCTGAAGTGTCACGGCGGCAAGGCTCCCGAATGCTCTGAGCCTCTGGCCCGACGTCAGGAGCTCCCAGTGGCCGATTCGTGCATGGAATGTCACATGGGAAAATTCCCGGCCGCCGACGTACACGCGGCGCAGACCAATCATCGGATCGCCCGCCAGAAACCGGTCGTTCCCGCCAATGTGGCCGTGGGGCCGCGTCGACCGCGTTCATTCGACGACGGACCTGTGCTGTTCGTGGAACCGGGGGCGCCGTTCGATGAAGGGGAATGGGACCGTGCGCGAGGCATTTACTTTGGCGAGCGGACCGGGTCGGTCGAGAAGGCGAAAGCCGCCATTGCGTTGCTTGAGCATCTGGAAAAGGATCAAAACTGCGCGGATGTCGAAGGGTTGTATTTCCTGGGGCAGGCCGCCGAAAGTGTGAACCAGCCGAATCGCGCGGCACGTCTGTGGGAACGCATCCTCAAGCTCGACCCCCGCCACGAACGGGCCCTGGAGTCTCTGGCAATTCACTACCACGAGGCCCGCAACCTGGGCCTGGCGCAGCAATATTATGAGCGTCTGATCGTCGTGAATCCGGCTAAGTCGCAATACTATGGCCGGCTGGCGCATGTGCTGGGGCAGGCGGGTGATCTGCAGGCGGCGATTCCCATGGCGGAAAAATGTCTGGAGCTCAATCCTTCGTTGCCCCAGACCCACGCCTGGCTGGTTGATGCCTATCGCGGAATCGGCGATGAAGAACGCGCCAAATACCATGAGGCCAAATTGCGTGACTTTCAGTCGGTGCAGCCTACCCCGCGCAAGGCGGCCAGTGGCGGATCGGGCTGATGTCGGATGCCCATCCGCCGAAGTTTCATTCACGGCGTCTCGTCCACTGTGGATTTACCGTGCTGACTGCGCGGGTTGAAGGCCCCGGCGAATCCACGTCGCCGACGGGTTGGCGTCGCGGCCGCGTTTTCTGTCGAGGTTTCTGTCCACCATGAAAATCTGGTGCCCACCGTGCCTGGCGAGCAGACAGCCGATCGTGTCGCTGTGCCTCTACGTGGCGGTGGCGGTGTGGTCGACCGGGCCAGTCGTGCGTGACCCCTGTCGCCTGTTGCCACTGGGGGGGGCATCGGCGGCGACCGTGCCATTGTTTAACGTGTGGACGATCTGGTGGAACGCCGACCGGGCTGCGGTGGGATTCCGGGATTACTGGCAGGCTCCGATCTTTCACCCGACCCGCAATGCCTTGGCGTTTTCTGAACCACAGCCCGCGACACTCATCGTCGCGCCTCTGATCTGGTGCCTGGGGGAGCGAATTCTCGCCTACAACCTGTATTTGTGGGGGGCGCTCGTCTTGAACGGAGTCTTCGCCGAGTTGCTGTTACGACGTTTGGGGGTACACCGTTGGGTGGCGATCGGAGGAGGCGTGGCGACTGTGCTGCTGCCCATCGTGCACTGGCAGTTGGAAGTGCTGCAATTGGCCCACCTCTGGCCTTGTCTGGGGTGCTGGCTGGCGCTCTGGCAGTGTGCTCGGCAGCCTTCGGTTCCGTGGGGGGGGCTGTGCGGATTATTCTGCGGACTGATGTTCTGGACCTGTGCGCATCAGGCCGTCTTGCAGACGGTATTGCTGGTGCCCCTGCTCGCGTTGCTGCCCTGGCGTTGGCGCAGTGTCAGGCTGTGGCAAGCGGCCTTCGTGGGGGCGGTGGTGGCAGGGGGCTTGATCTTGCCGTTGGCGCTGCCTCTGCGCGCGGCGGTTCAAGAGCAGGGCTTCGAGCGGTCGGCGGAATTCGTCGAGCAGCTCTCGGCGACACTCGGCGACTATACTGCCGCACTGGGACGCGGGCCGACGGTCGGGGGCCCGCGGACTGACCGGCCGTATTGGAAACTTTCGCCGGGCTGGCTGAAATACGGTTTCGCCGGCATGGGGGGGTGGTGGGGCATCGGGCGGCTCCGGTGGCGCCGCTGGACGATGTTTCTCACTGGCATGGGACTCTTGGCGGTCGTGTTCTCGTTGGGGGCCCATCTGAAGATTGGGGGGTGGGAACCCTGGTGGACGCTGGCCACCCATTGGCCGGGGTTGGGGCAGGTCCGCAACGTCTTTCGGTTTGCCTTTTTTCTGCAACTGGCGGTGGTCCTGCTGGCCGCACAGGGCGTTCACGCCGGGATGATTCTCTGCCGAACCGGCGGCATGCAGGGGGGGCGCCGCCGTCTGGCCTTTAGCCTATTGGCATTGGTGGGACTGGCGGTCGTGGGGGAGACACTGCCGGCATCGATTCAAGTCGCATCCGGGCCGGCGTTGAACGAGGCATTGCCCTGGCTGGATTTCGTCAGAAGCCATGTCGAGCCAGGAAAGGCCGTCGCCTGCCTGCCTTTCGCGACCGGAGACGGGGGGGCAGACTACGAAATCACCGCCCGCTGGATGTATTGGGGCACGTTTCATGGGGTGCCCTTGGTGGATGGGTACTCGGGGTTCTTCCCGGAATCGCATTTTCGGCTGCGACAGGCTTTGTCCCAGGGGCGGCTCAGTGGGCCCGGCCTGAAGCTGCTGGAAGCGGCAGGCGTAGAATTGGTCGTGATCGATCGCGGAAAATTCCAGGGGCCGCGCGATGAGGAATCGCAAATCGGTGGAATTTCAGTGCGTCGCGTGCTGCAGAATGACGCGGGCGTCGACGTTTACCGCATTTTTCGAGAGCCGGTGCCGGCCGGCGTCAAAACGATGCGGATTCGCGAAAATTGAACTCGAGTGCAGTTTTTTTGCCCGAAGCTTGGCATCAGTAATTCCCCGATGGCAGATTTGCCGTGGGCTGCCACAATATAATGGAGACCCTCACGCCACGGCAGCCCCCGTGGGGTGAGGTCTCCATTCACAACTACAGCCCCCGCGCGATCGCAGGTCAGCCCACCGACGATCACGCCGTGGGGCTGCAGTTTTTTCAGGGCTAGATAACAGGGTCAGGATCCGCGGATTCTCGCAAATCACGCAGGTTATTCAGGTTAGGTGCGTCAGGCAGGACGGTTTTGGGTGGGGTTTGAGGCGGGTTCGTCGCAGGAGTTTCGTTTGCTATGCAGGTGAAACGGAATCCAGCCCAAAGTGTGGCGCGAAAAAAACCGTCTTCACGAGATTTTCACAAATCTATGTTTCTGAGAAGTTCTCGCCCGTCAGGGCTTTGGCCCGCATTCGCAGCTTTTTAACGAGTCGGCGTTGCCGGTAGCGAACCTGTTCGGGGGAGATTCCCAATTCGGTCGCGATCTGGGCGACTTCCGCCCCTTC
>JAFEBR010000548.1 GCA_018242565.1 Planctomycetota bacterium
GGAATGGGACTCGTCCTCAAGGGTCGCGATGTCGACCTGGGGCGGGACGTGGCCGTCAAAGTGCTGCTGGAAAAGCACCGCGACATTCCGGAAATGGTCAGGCGATTCGTTGAAGAAGCGCAGATTGCGGGCCAACTTCAACACCCCGGCATCATCCCGGTCTATGAATTGGGGCGGTTACCCGACGACCGCTTGTACATCGCCATGAAGCTGATTCGGGGCCGGACTTTGGCCGAGCTCCTCGAAGCGCGCACCGACGCGCATGACAACCGACCACGTTTCCTGGCGGTGTTCGAGCAACTCTGTCAGGCGATGGCCTACGCCCATAGTTGCGGAGTCGTACACCGTGACCTGAAATCCTCGAACGTGATGGTCGGGGGCTTCGGCGAGGTCCAGGTGATGGACTGGGGACTGGCCAAAGTAATCGGCCGGGGAGGCATCGCCGACGAAGAGCGGTCGTTGCGGAGCCAGGCCGAAATGGAACCTGTCCGCACGCTGCGCACGGGTTCATCGGTGGACGAATCGCGAGCCGGATCGGTCTTAGGAACCCCCTGTTACATGGCACCGGAACAAGCCCGGGGCTGTCTCGACACACTGGATGAACGGGCGGACGTCTTCGGGTTGGGGGCGATTCTCTGTGAAATTCTCACGTCGCGGCCCCCCTATACTGGCTCGAATGGCACAGAGGTCTATGGCAAAGCCGCGCGGGCCGATCTAGCCGATGCCTACGCCCGGCTCGACGCCTGCGGTGCCGAACCCGAGTTGATTACCCTGGCGAAAGCGTGCCTGGCCGCCGCACCAAAGGACCGGCCGCGAGATGCCGGAGCCGTCGTTGCCACACTGAACACCCACCTGGCCGGTGTCGCGGAACGTCTCCGGGCCGCCGAATTGGCTCGGGCCCGGGCCGAGTCACGAGCGGCCGAAGAGCGAAAGCGTCGCCTGCTGGTGGTGGGGCTGGCCGCGTCCATTCTCGCACTGGCGGCCCTGGCGGGGGGCGGTGGTCTGTGGTTGACTCACGAGCGGGCCACCCGCGCGGAGGCATTCACCCGAGAAACGACAGCGGCTCTGCAGGAAACGTCGCTGCTGCTGGGGCGCGCCCGTGGGGCGCCCGAGGGGGAAATGACCCCGTGGGCCGAAGCGGCTCAGGCCGCGATACGGGCCGAAGCTCTGCTTAGTCGGGACGAGATCCGTCCTGAACTGCAACGAGAAATCCGTGAACTCGTGGCGACGGTTGACCGGGAGCGCGAACGGGCACTGGAACAGTCCAAAGATCGACGCACCGTCGCCAGGCTGAATTCGATCCACACGGACATCGCCCTGGATCTCAATCACGAACGGGCAGATCGCGAATATGCAGCCGCATTTCGAGAATACGGTCTCGACCTGGACCAACTGACTCCGGACGCCGCGGGAGCTCGCATTGCCGCGGCGCCGATCGCCTCTGAACTGGTCGATGCGCTCGATCAGTGGGCCTTCGCGAGACGGCTTGTATCTCGTCATGATCCCGCGCAGGCGCGGGCTCTTTCGGCCGCCGCGAATGCCGCCGATCCCGATCCCTGGCGGGCCCGGCTGCGAGATGCGCTGGACCTGGAATCGACCGATCGCGAGACGTCGCGCGTGATCTTTCTCGATCTGGCCTCGTCGATGCCGGACTCTGTGCTGCATCGCGAGAGTATCTCACGCCTGGCGTACGCGCTGGGGCAACTGGGTGAGCGGGAGACTGAAGCGTCACTGTTGCGACGAGCCCAGCGAGTTCATCCCGAGGATTTTTGGATTAACCATGATCTCGCCCGCTCGTTGATGAGGGCTGGCAATCCTGACGAGTCAGTGCGTTTTTACTCGGCGGCCCTGGCGGTCCGGCCCCGCAGCGAGTTCATTCTGGTGGCGCTGGGTGAGGCACTGCGGGCCGCGGGGAGAGAGACCGAAGCCGCGTCATACCCCCGGCCGCGCCTGCGCGTTCCGGATCGCGGTCGCCCAGACGCCGGCTCATACAAGGGCAAGTCGGACTGACGACGATCTGCCATGCCACGAGGCTCCGATGGCGGCAGATGCGGGGCGGGCCATCCCGCATTTCTGCAAAAAGTGTCTGGACAGCCTGTAACGGCCGATGGGCATTTGCTTGATAGATAAGTGGCGAACGGTCACACGGCGCAAAAGACCCCGAAAGGTCACGCCGCTTTGAAGTTGCCCGGCCCACGAAACTGAAAATAAGGAGACTGTTCGATGAATCGGTATGCCTGGTGCTTTATCCTTGGCCTGTTGGGGACGACCTTTTTCGCCGACACCGCCGGGGCTTCCGACTGGCCGCAATGGCAGGGGCCAGACCGCAACGCAGTATCCCGAGAAAAGGGGCTGTTGCAGCAATGGCCGGCCGGTGGGCCGCCACTCGCCTGGAAGATCAACGGACTGGGAGGTGGCGACAGTGCGCCCGCCGTCGCAGGTGGAAAACTGTTCGGCATGAGCCATCGGGACGGGAAGGAAATTGTGTGGGCGCTCTCCGAGGCGAACGGCCAGGAAGTGTGGGCCACGCCACTGGGCGATGCGGTGCCCCAGGGACCGCCTCAGTCGAAAGAAGGCCCCGGATGCACACCAACGGTCGATGGCCAGCGCGTGTATGTTCTGGGGATGGGCGGACGACTCGCCTGTCTGAATGTGGAAAGCGGGAAGATTCTCTGGCAGCGCAGCCTGACACAGGATTTTGGGGGAATCCTGCCGATGTGGAGCTATCGCGAATCGCCACTCGTGGACGGCAACAAAGTCATCTGCACACCCGGCGGCCCCGAGGCTCTGGTCGTCGCCCTCAATAAAGAAACGGGCGAGACGATCTGGAAATCGGCATTGCCCGAGGCAGCCGGCAGTGCGGCGGGCGGTGCGGCGGGGGAACGACGTAATCGCCCAGAACCCGCACCACGCCGCGACCAGCCCAATCCGCCCCCAGGAAACGCCGGAGACTCGGCCCAGACGATTGCCGGAACAAAGGATCCGGGGTTGTTCCTCAGCGAACGCTGGGGCATGACGGCCTTCTCGCAGAAACTTCCGAATGGCAAATACCTCTTGAAACTGTACTTCGCGGAGACATACCAGGGGATTACCGGAGCAGGCCAGCGCGTCTTCAGTTTCAAAGTTCACGGGAAGGAATTCAAAGACTTCGATATCTGGGAGAAGTCGGGCGGCTTCCGACGTGCCTATATTGAATCGATACCGGTCGAGGTGACAGAAGGCGAGCTGCGCATCACCTTTACGCGACAGGCCGATAATCCCGCCATTAAGGCCCTGGAGATCATTCCGCAGGCCGAGGATGCGAAAGACGACGCGGTGATTCGCATCAAGGCGGGTCAATCGACACCGTTCAAGGATTCCAGCGGTCGGGAATGGCTGGCGGATCAAGGTTTTGAAGGAGGCCAGATGAGTCCCGGATCCTTCAACTTCGGCGGTGGCCGACCGGGTGGACGCCCGGGAGGCTTCGGTGGTCCACGCTCTGGGGCCGCATATGCCTCGCCGATCGCGATCGACTTCGAAGGGCAACGGCACTATGTGCAATTGACGGCCAGTGCGCTCGTCGGGTTGAACGCCGCCGATGGGAAGGTGCTGTGGCGGTACAATCGCGCGGCCAATGCCATGGGGATCAACTGCTCGACTCCCATTTTCCAGGACGGACTGATCTTCGCCGCTTCGGCCTACGGCAACGGGGGCGCAGCCGTCAAACTGAGTCGGGATGCCAGCGGCACGATCAACGCGACCGAAGTCTACTTCTCCACGTACATGCAGAATCATCACGGCGGGATGATCGTCGCCGATGGCAGTCTCTACGGAGCCAACGGCGGGAATGAGGGGGGCTTTCTGGCCTGCCTCGATTTTCCAACCGGCAAGGTCCTGTGGCGAGATCGCCAGGCACCGAAGGGTTCCCTGGCGATGGCCGACGGACGACTCTATCTGCGCAGCGAACAGGGCATCCTGGTACTGATCGAACCGTCACGCACAGGATTGGTCGAACGGGGCCGATTCGACCAACCCGAACGCAGCACTGCCCCGGCGTGGGCACACCCGGTGATTGCGAATGGAAAGCTTTACGTCCGCGATCAGAACGTCCTGCTGTGTTACGACGTCAAAAAGCATTAAGGGAATCCCCGATTCTACGCCGCAATGTTCACCGTTTTCGTCGCTGGAGATCTCCCGCGGTGCGGGTCAAACCCTGAATTGATAACAGGAGGTTGGAAATGCTAAATGAACGGCATCTTTCCGTTCGGGCAAGCGTTATCGGATTGTCGTTTGCTGTTCTAACGACAGTTGCGACGATTGGCGTCCGGGCGCAAGCTCCTGCAACGCGACCGGCGCCAGGCGCCGGCCGGGGAGGGCAGTTCGGAGCCCCGCCAGTTCGGTCGCCGGAAGTCGGCGCCGACAAAACCGTGACCTTTCGGTTGAGAGCCCCCAACGCAACGGCGGTCACGGTCAGGGGTTTAACGCGGCAACCGCTGCTGATGCAAAAGGACGCGACGGGAGTCTGGTCGGCGACCACCGCGCCGCTGAAGCCGGACCTTTATCCGTACAGCTTTGATGTGGATGGCCTGAGTATTCTCGATCCTTCGAATACTCGGTTCAGTTCTTCTTATCGACGGATCGGACAGAACGTCGTGCTCGTCCCCGGCGATATGCCGTGGACGCCTTTGCCCAATGTGCCGCGGGGCGTGGTATCGCGCCATGTCTTCCAATCCAAGATTGCCGAGGACGAGCGCGATTTCTACGTTTATACGCCGCCCAATTACGACTCCAAGCGCGGACAACCCTATCCTGTGTTATACCTGCACCATGGTTGGCTCCAAGACACCAATGCCTGGCTCGAAGACGGGGCTGCCAACGTGACCCTCGACACCCTGATCAACCAGGGCAAAGCCGTGCCGATGATCATCGTCATGCCGCATGCCTATGGAACTGCTGCCGGCCCCGTGGATATCGACCGCGAGGATATGCTGCCGACCTACACCCGCATCCTGCTGGAAGAACTCATACCGCAAGTGGAAAAACAGTACAACGTCGCGACCGAACCTATTGGCCGGGCCATAGCCGGGCTCTCGATGGGTGGCGCCGAATCAATGCACACGGGACTGAACCATCTGGAGACCTTCGCCTGGCTTGGTTCTTTCAGCGGGGCCTACAACACCTGGCCGCTCACTCGTCCAACGGAAAATACTGCAACCGCAGGGGGACCACGCTTCACTCTGGTGGAAAGCAAACTTCCCGCTCAGTTCCCCAAGCTCGACGCAAAGTCGAATGCACAGATCAAATTGCTTTGGATCGCTTGCGGTACGGAAGACTTCGGCGCACTTCCGACGAACCGGCAGTTCAAGACGTATTTGGATTCCAAGGGCGTCAAGGTCACATACGCGGAAACCCCCGACATTGGGCACGTGTGGCCATTCTGGCGGCAGAACCTGGCCGACTTCGCGCAGCTCCTTTTCAAATAGAAAAAGTCCACACCGCGCGACATCGGCAAGAACACGTCGTCTGTTAAAGCACGGAAGGAATCAGTTAAGGACCAATTGGAATGGGAATTCGCCAGGGTGACGATGGGATCGGGCTTCTGGTGTTCATTGTGCAATTTCAACAGCGCATAAAATGCACATGTCATTGCCAAATAGAAGGAATTCACTAACATAAAGCAGCGATCGGCTGATCCAAAAACCGTGCGATTGCCGTAAAGCCTCGGGGCACAACAGCTTGCCAGATCAGGAATTACAGCCATGTCCTTCTACATCGACGCGCATTCGCATATCTGGACTCCCGATACGGGGCACTATCCGCTGGCGGGCGGATTCCGGCGGGCCAATATGGAGCCACCCAGCTTCACCGCCCAGGAACTGCTCGCGCAGGCCAAACCGGCCGGTGTGAATCGCGTCGTGCTGATCCAGATGTCGTTCTACGGGTACGACAACAGCTACATGCTCGATGCCATGAAAATGTTCCCGGGAACGTTTTCGGGGGTGGCCGTCATCGACCAGAATGCCCTGCACCCCGAAGCCGAAATGAAACGGCTGAAAGACCAGGGAGTCCGCGGGTTCCGGATTTACCCCAAAGATATGCCGTTCGAGCGCTGGCTCGACGGCGAGGGGCTGCAGGCGATGTTCAAAACGGGGGCCGCCGAGAACCTTAACATGTGCTGCCTGATCGACACGAACGCCTTACCGGCCCTGGGAAAAGCGTGCCAGAAATTCCCCGAAACGCCCGTGGTCATCGACCACCTGTGCCGCATCGGTGTCTCGGGTAAGGTCGATCCGGCAGAGGTAAAAGCGCTCTGCGACATGGCCCGCCACAAAAAAGTGACCGTGAAGGTCTCGGCGTTTTACGCCCTGGGGAAGAAAAAGCCCCCCTATTTCGACCTCGCGCCGCTCATCAAGTCGGTGTACGAAGCGTTTGGCCCCGAACGGCTGATGTGGGCCACCGACTGCCCGTACCAGGTCGTCGATCACACTTACCAACAGTCGATCGACCTGATTCTGCACGGCCTCGATTTTCTGACGGCCGCCGACAAGGAATGGATCCTGAGGAAAACCGCCGAGCGGGTGTTTTTCTCGTAGCGGGTCGTTTGTCGGCGATCGCCGAACCGGCTGCTCCCGCAATCTGGGGAGCAGCCGTCGCGAAGCCTCCCGTTAGCCCAGAATCTTCTGCCGCAGGTCGGTCAACAGCTTGAGTGCCGTGCCGATATCGGCTTTCTGACGTTCGCGGTCGTGCGCGATCTCGCGCTCGATCGTGAGGGGCCCGGTGTAACCGATTTCCTTCAAGGTCCGCAGGTAAGCCTCCATGCCGACGTCACCAGAACCGAGGGGGACTTCGGTGCCCCACTCTTTGCCCCGCTTGTCCGGAGCGGCCCATTTGGCATCCTTGCAGTGTACGCTGCGAACGTATTTGCCGATTTTCTTCAGCGCGGCGATCGGTTCACCTGATCCGTAGAGGATCATGTTGGCGGGGTCGAAGTTCACGAACAGATTGTCGCGCTGCACGTCGTGAATGAACTCAAGCAGGTGATCGGCCGATTCCTGTCCGGTTTCGAGATTCAGTTGCTGGCCATTGCCCGCGACATGGTCGAGCAGGTCGCGGGTGCAGTTGAGCAGATCTTTGTAGTCGGCACTCTGGCGATCGGCCGGAACGAAACCGATATGCAGCGCCACGGTGTTGCAGCCCAGCAATTTCGCGAAGTCCGAAATCTCGGTCATTTCCGCCAGGCGGGCGGCCCGCGTGTCTCGCGGGA
>JAFEBR010000054.1 GCA_018242565.1 Planctomycetota bacterium
ATGAGCATGATGGCTAACAGCAGCAGTGCCACCACGACCCCGACCTGCAGCCAGCGCCAGCGAACAGAAGCATCGACAGCCATCACGATAGCTCCGGAAAGGACCTGCGCGGACGCACGGCCGGAGAATTGCGTTTGAATCCTGCCATTCCATTCGATTCCGGTACAGATAGAACGTGCCGAGGCCCGGCGGTATCAAGCTAACAGGTTCGCTGCGACGAGACCACTCCCGGGCGAGTCCTATCGTTGGTCAACCGGCAGTCACAACAAAATCGCCTGCGGCGATTTTCGTGGGGCAGAACCGGGCTGCAGGGGGTCATCGCCGTCACCTGCCTCGATCAAAGATCAGCGACTGTTCCCGTAACGCCAGACACCACAATTCGGCAATCGCTCCTGCAGAGCCAGAGTGCCGTCGCGCGTGACCTGCTTTCCGGAAATATACACGTTGGAAATTCCGGTCATGCTCGCGAGAGCCAGCAGTCCCGCGTCTGTGACTTCATCGGAAACGATCTGCAATTCGTTGATGTTCGAAATTCGACTGACAACGCGGAGGCTTTCGTCCGTAATCAGCGACGAATGCAGTCTCAGTTTGAACGCCGAAAGACTTTGGAGAGACGCCAGACTTTCCGGCAGATCGTCCGTGACTTCAGACACCGACAATTCCAACGTTTTCAGATTTGACAGGGCCTGCAGATAGCTGACGAATTCCGCAGTAACCTGCTGACGATCCAGATCGAGATCCCTCAAATTCGGGAGGTCTTTCAGGAAGACAAACACCGGATCGGACATCTTCTGTGACGACAACCGGAGCCTTTCCAACTTCGTCAGTGTGGCCAATTGGGCAGTCCCCGCATCGGTAAACTTTCCGTAGGCAGTTAATTTCACGAGATGCGGATGCTCGCCGACCTTCAATAGGTCCGCATCTTGCGGAGTCCGACGATCCTGCCGCGGTCCCGTCAGTTCGAGGTCAACAATCTGCCCCAAATGGTTCTGCATGGCATAACCACCCAACCCGTCGCCGAAATTCACGTAGGCCATCTCGTACGCATCGGCCGGAACCGGGAACTCACGAGGCCGCACAATAGGCAACTCCTGACCCGCTGCCCCCGCCAGATCCGGGCCACCCAGGGCCTTGAGCACTTCGGCTGAAATCTCGGGTGTGATCCACCGGACACTTCCATCGACCATGAGAAATTGACCGCCGATTCCATTCAGCCGGCCGTAAGTGTGCGGTGTTGAATCCAACCCCCGCAAAGGGCGCCAGTTGTAGGG
>JAFEBR010000549.1 GCA_018242565.1 Planctomycetota bacterium
ATCGAGAATGATCTGCCGTTCGGGATTCGCCAGCGCGACTTTGAGTCGTCCGCCACCGATCCGCGACTGCAGAGCTTCGGGAATGGTCACATCGCGGCGAACGGTGTCGCCGAGTTCTTCGATTCCGATGACACTGCGCTTCGTCAACACGACCGCCCGTTCGACCACGTTGATCAGCTCACGAACATTACCGGGCCAGGGATAATGTTGCAGGGCCTCCATGGCCTCGGCAGTGAACCCAGTCACGTTCTTTTCTGTCTGCTGGCGGAAGCCTTCGAGGTAATGCTGGGCCAGCAGGGGAATATCACCCGGCCGTTCCCTCAACGCCGGCTGCATCAGCGTAATCACGTTGATGCGGTAATACAGGTCTTTACGGAACTGGCCTTTGGCGACCATCTCTTCGAGGTTGCCATTGGTCGCCAGGATCAGCCGAATATCGACTTTGTGGGTTTTGGAACCGCCGACCGCTTCAAATTCACGATCTTGCAGCACGCGCAGCAATTTGACCTGCAGGCTGGGCGAGGCGGTCGCGATTTCATCGAGGAAGATTGTGCCCCCGTCGGCCTGCAGGAATTTGCCGACTTTGTCGTGCACAGCTCCGGTGAAACTGCCAGCGACATGCCCGAACAATTCGCTTTCGAGCAGGGTGTCAGTCAGCGCGCCGCAGGCGACTTCCACAAACGGTTTGTGGCTGCGGGAACTCAACTGGTGGATCGCACGGGCCGTCATGGTTTTGCCCGTACCGCTTTCCCCGAGAATGAGCACCGTCGTCCGGGTGTCGGCCACGCTCTCGATCAGGTCAAACATTTTGACCATCTTGTAATCGCGGCCGATGATGCCTCCGACGCCAAACCGTTGATCGAGTCGAGCCCGCAGGTCCTGCGGTTCACTGGTGGCCGGGCGCTGGCTCATAACGCGTCGCACGCACGCGGCCAGGTCGTCTCCATCGACTGGCTTCGTCACGTAATCGAATGCGCCCTGACGAATCCCTTCCACTGCACTGGCGATCGTTCCAAATCCGGTCATCAGGACGACCGCGGTCGCCGGGTTGTGTTCACGGGCGTGTGCCAGAAGCTGAAATCCTTCCGCATCCGGCAGATGCAAATCGCAGAAAACGACGTCGAAAGGATACTCGGCAAGCCGTCGACAGCCTTCCTGGCAGGTCGTGGCGGTTTCGGTGCGATACCCGAGGGCCCGCAGAGCATCGGCCAGGGCATCCAGGGTGGATTTGTCGTCATCGACCAGCAGCAGTGATCCGGAATTCATGGGAGGCAATCTCGTGAGCAGGCAGGCGCCACCCAGAACACAGCATCAGCGTCGGGGCGGCCTTCGGAATTTGCGGATTCCGCACCCAGGGCACGAAAATCCGTCAGACTTGCGTTGGTTGCCCCCGCATACCGATCCAGCATTCTTTGCCGGACCGTGAAAGTCGCGAGAGCACACAAACCTAAGTCACAAGTTGCAGTCGGTCAACAAAAATGATTCAAGAATGTTGACAAAACGCGACGCGGAACCGGCCCCGACCCGAGCCGTCTCGGTTCTGGCCCGCAGAACCCGACCCAGAGCGCACGCGCGTGACGATTATTCCTCATGTAACGGCCCGGCCCGCGTTCAGCCGGTTCGCCGGTGGCGGAATTAAGTCCACACGAAATTCTCATTCGACAACTGCGACTCGCCGCTCCAGCGGTAGGCGCAGAGGAAGCCCTCCTTGGCGACACTGTAATCCAGGCAGGCCACGTTCGCCGACAGGGTGGCGGGGCGGGTCGGGGCGAGCCAGTAATGTCCAATAAACACCGGCGGAGCGTGTTCGGGGTAAGGTTCCGCTTCGGCCAGGAGATCCTCCGAGAGCGCCTCATCACATTCGATCGGGTGCGTTTCAAACGCGTAGGTCCGATACGTTTGACCGGCCGGCGACAGATACCATCGCAACCGGACCGCCGTGCGGCGGTTTCGCTCTTTGTCTTCGAACGAAACGCCAGCAGGAAGCGGTCCCTCTTTGCCTTTGGCGACCACCTCGACCGGGGCAAAAAGCGGCAGGCCAGGAGTGTAGGCCGAGGTCAGAAACTCGTCGGACAGCGGTTCATTCCGCGGACGGAACCGGGCAATCTCGGCGATTTGTCGACGATCCCAGCAGGCATGCACGACGCGCAAACCATCCAACTCGAGCCAGAGCGGCAAGGTACGAAACCAATCCAGATACGAATTCAAGTCACCGGAGCTTAACTGCCGTTTCGTTTGCTCGTGTTGATGAATATTCTTCGGCGAGTGCCGACGCAAGGATTCTTGCGGCCGCGCCGGATCGGGAGTGTGGTACGCCAGGGCATTGAGTTCATGGTTGCCCAGCACGGCCAATGCGCGGCCGGCTTCGACCATGTTACGTGCAATCTGCAGCACTTCGCGAATCTGCGGACCGCGGTCGATGAAGTCCCCCAGAAAAATCACCTGTCGCTCGGGGTGGGCATAAACCCCCGCACGTTTCTCGTAGCCCAGCAATTCGAGCAACCGAACCAAATGGTTCGCATACCCATGAATGTCGCCTATCAGGTCGAACACGCCTGGTCCTCCATCCGTTCAAACCGAGGCACCTGCCGACCGGCGACCGAGACGGTTTCTCCAAACATCGCCAGCGGCCTGACCCACAATCCGCGTTCACCGTATTCCTGTCGATACACGACCAACTCCTCTTCGGTCTCACTGTGTCGCGCGATTCCCAGAACCGTATATTCATTTCCCTTGTAGTGCCGATACCGGCCCGGCGTCACGGTGGCCATGGAGTAATCCTCGCTGCTGAGTGTCGTGCCCGCCGATCAGGTCGAGCCTGTGGCTGTCTGTTTGAATGACCGGGACACAGTGGTCCGTAATGTCCAGTTCGGCCGCGAAAAAGTCAATCCGCGTCGGGAGGCACCCGCTCAAGCTGGCGGTTATGCGGACAGATACATCAAATTCGCAAGGAGTGAGGCACAATCGCGTGGCGGCGACTCGCAGTGGGGGATTGCGTCAGGCAATTTGTGCCCCCTATAATTTCTGACCCGTCCCCCGCGACGGCCCTGCCTGACTATTAAGCATGCAATTGCTTCCCGTAAAGGTCCCTCCATGCGATTTGTGCGACAGAACACCGCGACTGCGATTCTCTTCTTCACGGCTCTATCTGGTCCGCTGTTCGCTCAAGGCCCGGTGCGGAAGGTC
>JAFEBR010000550.1 GCA_018242565.1 Planctomycetota bacterium
GGGGTTCCCTCGGTATTGACCGATGGCAAGACGCCGTTTGAGGTCGTGCCGCCGTGGCCGGGAGCACAAAAAACCGGGCGCCGCCTGGCGCTGGCACGCTGGTTGACGCAGCCCGACCATCCATTGACCGCGCGGGTCATGGTCAATCGCCTTTGGCGACACCACTTCGGTCAGGGGATTGTCAGAACGCTCGACAATTTCGGAAAAACCGGGACCCCTCCCACGCACCCCGAACTGCTGGACTGGCTGGCCCGACGGTTCGCCGAGAACGGCTGGAGTATCAAGCAGATGCACCGTCTGCTGGTCACCAGCACCACCTATCGGCAGTCGTCGCACGTGACACCCGAACTCGAGAAAGCCGATCCCGATAATGTGTGGTACGGACGGATGTCGCTGGCGCGACTTTCGGCCGACGAACTGTACGATGCGTTGCTGTCGGTATCGGGGCAACTGGACCCCACGCCGTTTGGCCCGGCCGATCCCGTTGACGTTCGCGGCGATGGTCTGGTCACACCGCGCCGGACGGCACGAGGCTGGCGACGCAGCGTGTACACGCAGCAACAGCGAAAGATTGTCGTGACCGCGTTAGAGAATTTTGATTTCCCGCTGATGAATCCGAACTGCAACGACCGCCGAGAATCGACGGTCGTGTTGCAGGCCCTGCATTTGATGAACAATGGCATGGTGGCGGAACTGGCCGAGGCCTTTGCACGCCGGATTGAGAGCGACGCGGGGGCCGAGACAGCGCGACAGATTGAACGGGTCTATTTGTTAGCGCTGGGGCGTGCGCCGGATCCGGAAGAACTGGCTCTGGGGCAGTCCACGCTGTCGAAGTTTGTCGATCGCTGGGTGAACGCACCCGGGACCGGGAATCGCGATCGAGCGGACGCCGCGCACCAGGCCCTGGCAACCTATTGCCACGCGATCCTGAATTCGGCAGAGTTTCTGTATGTGGATTAAAACGGCGGAAGGCGGTAAGTCGTGCTGATGGACCGAAGACCAATCTCGACCAGCGAATCGTCGCATCTCTCGCGGCGTGGATTTTTCACGCAGGTGGGTGGGGGGCTGTATGGAGCCGCGCTGACGAGTTTGCTGGGACGCGACTTGTATGCGAATACCCCGGGCCCGGCACGCCCTCCGTCCGATCTTCTGCCCCGTCAGCCACATTTTGAGCCAAAGGCGAAAGCCGTCATTCATCTCTACATGAATGGCGGTCCCAGTCAGATGGATCTGCTCGATCCCAAGCCGATGCTCGACAAGTTGCATGGGACGCAGCATTTTCAGGCGATTGCGGGAGAAATCGAGAACCTGCGCGATGCGGGTTCGGTTATGCGCTCGCCCTACAAGTTTGCACAGTACGGCCAGAGCGGCATGTGGGTCTCTGACGTGATGCCGCATCTGGCGCGCCGGGTGGACGACATCGCGTTGATTCGTTCGATGTACACGACGAACATTACCCATGAGCCGGCGATTTACCTGATTCAGTCGGGGAAAATGGGACCGGGCCGGCCATCGCTGGGATCGTGGGTGGTCTATGGTTTGGGGAGTGAATGCCAGAACCTGCCGGCTTATGTCGTGCTTGACGATCCGCTCGGTTTGCCCATCAATGGAGTGGAAAACTGGCAATCCGGATTCTTGCCGCCGGTCTTTCAAGGAACGCGTTTCAAGGCGACTGGTTCTCCCGTCCTCAATCTGCAGCCCGATGTGAGCCGGCCTGCCGACGTCGTGACAGCGGAACGCGATCTGATCGCCCGACTCGATGCGGTACACAAAAGCCGGCGGCCGGGTAATCCCCGGCTGGAAGCGCGGATTTCCAGTTATGAACTGGCGGCCCGCATGCAGCTTGCCGCGACCGATGCCCTTGATCTCGGCCAAGAGACGCAGGCGACACTCGATCTGTATGGCGTCGGCAAGCAGCCGACCGATTCGTATGGCCGGCGCTGTTTGATCGCCCGGCGATTGGTCGAGCGGGGCGTCCGATTCGTCCAGTTGTATATCAATGCGCAAATCTGGGACAACCACACCAACCTGGCGACAGATCTGCGGGCCGCCTGCGAACGGACTGACCTACCGATTGCCGGTCTGCTGGAGGACCTGAGGCAGCGGGGCTTAATGGACAGTACGCTGATTGTCTGGGGAGGTGAGTTTGGTCGGTTGCCGATCGCCCAGTTGCCCAAAGATAAAGACGAACAGAAAGCCGGGCGCGATCACAACAAGAACGCGATGTGTACCTGGTTCGCCGGGGCTGGGATCAAAGCCGGCACGATTCACGGTGCGACCGATGAGCTGGGATTTGCCGCCGTCGAGAACAAGGTCAGCGTTCCCGACTGGCACGCGACAATCCTGCATCTCCTGGGGATGCATCACGAGCAATTGTTCATCGAGATGAATGGCCTCAACGAACGCTTGACCGGGGTCAACCCGGCCCGGGTGGTCAAAGAGATTTTAATGTAGTCATCTCGCTCCGCCGAGATGCGGATGTCGTAGGGATTGTTGATTCGATTGTTGGACAGAGACGTCGTTTTGCTCGGGGTAAATAGAGATTTCGATATCCACGCAGCAACTTGTGCGGAAATGACATGTGCTGGCGAAAGCCGAATTGACCATCTCGGCGGAGCGAGATGACTACATTTTTGCCAGCGACGACGGTTGGGGAGGGTCTATGAGTGGTCCAGTCAAGAACCGAATCCAGGTCTTTGACCCGCGGCAGGATTATGGCGTTTTCGAACGGAGACTTCCGCATTGGGCCCAGGCGGGGACAGCCTGTTTCATGACTTGGAGAACGCGGGACTCGATTCCTGCGGATGTTCTCGAACTCTGGCTGGCTACCCGTGATGCATGGCTCACCCAGCATCAAATTGATCCGGCACGAGACGATTGGAAATCTCGTGTGTTAGCGCTGCCTCCCCACCTCAAAGCCGAGTTTCGAAGGCTCGTGTCTGACCGATGGAACGAGCATCTTGACGAATGCCGTGGCGAGTGCGTCCTCGCATTGCCGGAATTGTCGAAGATCGTTGTGGAGAGTTTGCAGCACTTTGACGGCAATCGATATGAACTATTGGACTTCGTCGTGATGCCGAACCATGTGCACTTGCTGGCGGCGTTTCCTTCGGAGCCAGCAATGTTGGAACAATGCGACTCCTGGAAGCACTTCACAGCGACGCAAATCAACCGTCGCCTGAACCGACGTGGCCGCTTCTGGCAGCAGGATGGATTTGATCATCTCGTCCGTTCCGTCGAACAGTTCGAATTTCTCCGGCGGTACATCGCCGAGAACCCCAAACGTGCTCGACTGAGTCCCGGAAAATTCGTCCACTGGTCAAAACCAATGTAGTCATCTCGCTCCGCCGAGATGCGGAAATCGACGGGGCTGACGATTTGATTGGTTTCAAGGAACGGTACTGGAGCAGACACCAGCCTGCAACGCGGGATCTCGCGCGGTAATGAAGCGTGGGAGTGAGGGCGGAATTCTTCATCTCGGCGGAGCGAGATGACTACTAAGAATTCAGGTATACGACCGGCATCCGGACGACGTTGTTTTCGAACGGAGGCTGCCCTCTGAAAAATTCATCCACGGGTCAAAAACAATGTAGTCATCTCGCTCCGCCGAGATGCGAATGTCGGTGGGACCAGGCGTTGGGACTGGTTTCAGCGAGGGGCGTTGGAGCGGATGTCAGCCAGTAGCGGGGGATCTGATTCGGAAGTGAAGTCTGGAAATGAAAGCGAAATTCATCATCTCGGCGGAGCGAGATGAATACACTACCGTTCCGGCTTGGGCACACGGCCGCTGCGTCGTCGGCCCCCTTTTTTGCGGTCTTCGGATTTCTTGTTCTGGGCTGCCGCCGCCGCCAGGCTTTCGGCCGCGGTTAGCGGCTTTCCTTGTTGCTTTTTCAACTGAATGATCCGGTCTCGCAACTCAGCGGCCCGTTCGTAATCCTGGGCCTCGGCGGAGGCCAGCATTTCGGCTTCCAGTTCATTGATGAATTCCTGGGTGACGAACGTGGCTTCGTCGGCGATGCCCGCGGCTTTCTGGGCGGTCCGCCGGGCTTCGATTTCTTCTTCGATCCCTTTCTTGATGGCCTTCTTAATCGTCGTCGGCGTGATGCCGTGCAGTTTGTTGTAGGCCAGTTGCTTTTCACGACGCCGTTGAGTTTCGTCGATGGCTCGCTTCATGCTGTCGGTGATCATGTCGGCATACAGGAAGACCTCGGCGTTCACGTTGCGGGCCGTTCGGCCGATCGTCTGAATCAGGCTCGTTTCGCTGCGCAAGAACCCCTCTTTGTCCGCATCCAGAATCGCGACCAGCGAGACTTCGGGCAGATCCAGGCCTTCACGCAGCAGGTTCACGCCGATCACGCAATCGAAGGCATTTTCACGGAGCTTACGCAGGACCTCGACCCGTTCGAATGCATCGAGTTCCGAGTGCAGCCAGGCGCAGCGCACCCCCTGTTCCTGCAGGTAGTTTGCCAGTTCTTCTGCCAGTCGTTTGGTCAACGTGGTCACCAGGACCCGTTCGCTAATCGCTGCCCGAGCTCTGATTTGTTCAAGCAGATGGGGCACCTGTCCCCGGGCTGGAGCAATCTTGATGACCGGGTCGATGAGGCCGGTGGGGCGGATCACCTGTTCGACGACGATTCCCCCGGTTTGTTCCAGTTCCCAATCGGCCGGGGTCGCCGAGACGAAGACGGTCTGCAGTCCCCGAGCTCGCCATTCGTCAAACGTCAGCGGGCGGTTATCGAGGGCGCAGGGCAGGCGGAATCCATGTTCGACCAGCGTCGTCTTACGTGATTTGTCGCCGGCGTACATCGCCCGGACCTGAGGCGCCGTCACGTGGGATTCATCCACGAACATCAGCGAGTCTTTGGGGAAGAAATCGAACAGCGTGTAGGGGGGCTCGCCCGGTTTGCGTCCCGCCAGGGGCCGGCTGTAGTTTTCGATGCCCGGGCAGTAGCCGACTTCGGACATCATTTCGAGGTCGAACCGCGTGCGGGCCGCCAGGCGTTGGGCTTCGACAAGTTTGCCTTCACGGCGAAAGTACGCGAGCCGTTCTTCGAGTTCGCGGCGAATTTCGTCGATCGCCTTTTCGATGCGGTCCTGGGGCAGTACGAAGTGCTTGGCCGGGTAAATGTAGATTTCATCGAGGCGGCGAATTTCCGTACCTGAGACCGGGTTGATCTCGGCCAGGCTTTCGATTTCGTCGCCCCACATTTCGATCCGGTAGGCGAATTCTTCGTAAGCGGGCCAGACTTCGACGACATCGCCCCGGACCCGGAATTTGCCGCGTGTAAATTCGATGTCATTGCGGTCGTACTGAATGTCGATCAGTTTCCGCAGCATTTCATCGCGATCGAGAGATTCGCCGCGGCGCACCGGGATCATCATCTCGAGATAGTCTTTGGGGGACCCCAGGCCATAGATGCAACTCACGGTGGCGACGACGATGGTATCCCGCCGACTGACCAGGGCACTTGTGGCGGCCAGACGCAGCCGATCGATTTCCTCGTTGATCGAGGCATCTTTTTCGATATAGATGTCGCGCTGCGGAATGTAGGCTTCCGGCTGATAGTAGTCGTAGTAGCTGACGAAATAGCTGACGGCGTTGTGCGGAAAGAACTCGCGAAACTCAGAAAACAACTGCGCCGCGAGGGTTTTATTGTGCGACAGGACCAGCGTGGGGCGCTGCAATCGGGCGATCACGTTGGCCATCGTAAATGTCTTGCCCGAACCGGTGACCCCCAACAGGACTTGATCGGGTTTACCTGCTTCAATTCCGCGGACGAGTGCCTCGATGGCCTGGGGTTGATCCCCGGCGGGCCGGAATTCACTCACAAGTTGAAACTCAGGCATGGGGCACGCTCACAACATCGAAACACCAGTCACCGACAACCGCAGGATTATAGTTGTCGGCACGGGGGCCTGACGAGCGGTGTCGAGTCGGCGCCATTACGCTCGCAGATCTCGCGGTCGACTGACCAGCCGACCGGAGCCGCGGGATGCCTATTTCGCGAAATATCCCTCGGGGTAGGGGAGTACTGTGGGGAGATCGTCGCGCACCCCCATGCCGCAGATTTCTTCCCCCTCGTAGCGTACGATGCCATGCGTGCGGCCCATGATCCAGCCGTCGTATTCGCTGCGGAGCACTTTTTCTCCGACGGGGCGCCCCCAGATATCGCGAATTTCGGCGATCGGATCACCCTGTTTCACCAGGTCGCCGGCATCGACGAGGTGTCGCACGATGCACGATAACGGAACTCGCGGCGTCGATCGGCGTCGGCAGCGATAACCCAGGTTGACGATTTTGATGCCCGTGACCGGTTCCGGTGCTCCGTCGAGCATGCCCGCCCAGCGCAACACATTTTTCAAACCGACCAGCGCGGCCTGGACGATGGCCGGGTCAGGCATGTGTCCGGTCCCCAACTCCATGGTCAGCCCGGGAATCCGCGCGGCGTTGACCGCGGCACCTGTTGTGGAACGGTGCAGGCGGTCGTCAAAATAGGCTTCTGAGGCCATCTCGCACAGCACGGAATGGCCATAGGCCCGGCACATGTCTTCAATCCGCTGATCGAGTTTTTCCGCCTCGGCCTTGGCCGCTTTGATCTGGGCGGCGGTGCCGTCATTGCGGTAATACACCCGGTCGCGGTACACCATCGAGATCGAACCGGTCCAGGTGTTGTGCAGGTCAATCCAGTAGTTGGCACTGGCTTTGATCTCGGCGAACAGGCGAGTGTAGGCCTGCTCGAGGATAGAGGGGGGATCAATGTCCGGGTCGCGATTTCCCTTGGGTTTTCCGTCGGGAAACAGTCGGTTCGGATCTCCCCGGTGAAAGTACGATTCGCGGCGCATCCCCTGCAGACCCGAGGGATTCAGTGCCGGGATACAGACAATCGTTCCGTGCAATTGCCGCACCAGTTCCCGGTTGAGTAACAAATGCAGAACCTGCAGGCCGGAATGTTCGTTGCCGTGGATGCCGGCGGTCAGCCAGAACGTGGGCCCTTTGGAATTTCCCTGGGCGATCACCACCGGGAGTTCTTCGATGCCTCCGGTGGGTTGATCGAAGAGTGGGTATGTTCCGTAGGAGATCCGACCGGGGGATGCTTTCGCAGAGCCGAGAGAAAAGGGCATACAGCAGTGTTGGCTGGAGGATGGGGGAATTCGGGGAAATCTGGGTTTACGAACGGCCACCGGTGAGGAAGGTGACGGTGCTGGGATTGCGAGTCAATTTGATGGGCTGATCACCAGCTGTTTCGTTACCAGAACAGGATTCTTATCGAAATGTCAGGGCCGGCCATGGTCGTGGCCCCGCCAATTAGCCCGGCATTCTTGTTTGCGGTCTGCAGATGGA
>JAFEBR010000551.1 GCA_018242565.1 Planctomycetota bacterium
CAGGGCCAGCGGTAACTAACTCTGTTGTGCGGCAAGGACTTCGAGCATGAAGTGCGGGCTCCATCCACAAGAACGGCGTTTCATGATCAAGCTGCCTTTGCCGGGATGTTGCTTGAGCAACGAGAGTGTGAAGCGGTTGAGCCAGGCCATATTCTCTCGGGCGTTCACATCGCGGATGCGAGATTCGTCTTCACGGTAGGTGACGTCGAGACTCCAGTGGCAGGTGTTTTCGATGCCCCAATGATTGCGGACCGCCTTGGCAAATCGTTTCACGCCCAGCGGTAGGCTGCTGATGAAGAACCGCAATTCGGTGGTTTCCTTTCCGTTGCGGAGGCACGTGAGAATCACTAGCCCAATGGTCGCGAGACCTTGCCAATTCTCGAAACCGGGTAACGTTGTTGGCGCCGGCATCTGAATGTACTCACGCTTCTCCAGACGTCCGTGGCCCTTCTCCTCGGTGGTTTGTCGGCGAACCTTGATGTCGGCAAAGTCGTTGTCCATTTGTTCGATGACATAGTCGACGACGGCGTCGTGGAGTTTCTCCTGGTTTTTCTTAAGTGCCAGCACGTAGTTCCCGCCACCCTCGACGATTTGTTTGGCAATCGCTTTCTGGGTGCCCATCGCGTCGATCGTGATAATCGCTCCCTTCAGATCCACCAATCGCAAAACCTGCGGAATCGCCGTGATTTCGTTCGATTTCTCGTCCGTGGCCACTTGGGCCAACGTGATTCCATATTCACTGGCCCAGACAGACACGGAGTGCAGTGGCCCCAACCCTTTCTTCGCATCGTGACTGCGCCGGAGAGTTTTGCCATCGACGGCAAATGTCGGTTCGTCGACGCCGGTGGCTTCCGCCGCATCCTGGCGCAGCGTTTGGATCCAGTTGGCAAAACACTGCTGGAACACCTCGGGCTTCAAGGCGCACAACACACGCCGAAACACGTCTTTACCAGGAATCCCATGGGGCAACGGCAGCAGTCCCTTCAAGAACTCGGCATGAATCCTGGCCCATCCGGCAATCGCCGTCGGGCCATTCGCCTGTGCTAAGACACCCAAAATGGCAATCACGACGACACTCACCAGCGGATGTTTGCGGTTAATCTCGGATCGCGGATCTTCGAGTTCTTCAAAATGACACAACACCTCATCCATGGTAAATCGCGTCTGCGACATCGCCTCTCCTCCGTGACTGCTGGTACCTCGAATCCACGGAGAGTGTTGTAGCGAAAATCAATCGCGGGCGCAATTATCTATTCTGCGTAAATACCCCAAAGTGCGCGCTGGCCCTGACCCGCCTCCCAGTTCCGACCTCCCCCACAATTCCCCAAAAAAGAGCTGTTTTTCAGTGGAATCTAACTCCATCACCCTCGTCGCCCGAGTTAAATGAATGGCGTCCAAAGCGGTCGCCGATAAGACGAGTCCATGGAAGCACAAGAACGATTTCAGGCGTCAATGGCTCAAACCTGAAACTCCTTAAACCGAATTGGGACGTCAATCGGCGACAAAAAGAGGCTTGGCCAGAATTCTCGCCGTTCGAACCGAAAACTGGCTATTCAGCCAGGGCCACCGCGACATTTTCGCGAGCGAGGGACACTTCTGCCAATGGGGGAATCGACTGACAATCACTTGGCAGAAATGCAAAAACGCTGAGAACTTAAACACTCGGCGTTTTGCCTTGACCCTTGGGCACGGTCGGATCGTAGGCCCAAATCAAGCTCCCCGACGATCCTTCCTCGGCGCAGAATCTGGAGCCTGGCGGTTAATCCATCTTAAGCGAACTTGTTCAACCGAATTGCGCATCGAGCGACGTCCCGCCCACTCGGGTTTTCAACCATTTCTTACGTTGCATGCCGGCTGCCTGTATGGCAATCGTTTCGGAGTGCATCAAACACGGCAAACCTTTCATCCGTGCGGTTTACCGGGGTGGCTTGTCGGATCAGTCGTTATGTTCTCGCAAGCACCGATCAAGGCTATCGGTCCGGCCGATGTTCTGTATACCTGTCGACTGGCTTACGAGAATGTAGACGCCGAATTGGCCGGTCGCGGTCATGGTCGGGCCTGGAGATGGACAATAGGGATGGACTGTTGCCGATCCTTCCCGTAAAAGAACTCCCCAGACCATTCGCGACGAATGCGGAGCGATTAAGGCCTTTCGACTCCGGTCCGCTAGGATTCGGATTCTATCGACTCCATAGCGGCCGTCGGGTCGGGCCGGTCCAGCATCCAACCCAATATCCGCCGACCACCGACCAGGGTTGATCGGCGCGACACTTTCGGGGGCTTTATCCGCAAGATCAAGGCTATTTTCGAAGTTACGCACGCATTTGTTGGAAGCACGAGAAACAGTCATCAGGCAGAGAGGAAAAAAAACGCCGGGCTCCTGAGTTGCGCGTAGGTCGGCCACCGAGCGTCCTTGCGTGCATTGAATCGAAATTGTTGAGCCAGCGATCAGCCGTGCTTCAGGCGGGTGGCCAGGCGGACAGAGGGGGCTTCGACGCAGCGGTACATCACGTGCGCGGCCAGCACGCTGCAGATCAGCGACAACATCAGCCAGCCGACCGCCACGATTGCGGGCGGAGATTCGCCACAGAGTTTTGCCCCGATCCATTTGACGATATGGCTCACGGGAAAATGGATCAGGTACAAGCTGTACGAGATCCGTCCCAAGTACTGCAGCACGCGTCCGTTCCCGCAGGTTCCCAGTCGGCCCAGGCGGCCGGCTGTGTAAATCAACAGCGCGGTAGCCAGCGCCACCGACAGGCCAATCGTCAAATTGTGCTGCCACCCTTCCAGGTGAACCTGTTGCGCGATCCGCACGCTAAAGGCCACGGCACAGATCCAGAAGACCACCTGGGGCACGCGTCGGTCCAGTGTCCACCACGTCACGACACCCAGGAAGAACATGCAGAAATAGCGGATGATCCACATTTCGTTGTCGTAGACAGGAGCTCCGCCTGCCGAGCGATTCCACTCGAACAGGCTCAGGGCGGCGAGCGGGCCAAATACCGTCAACAGGGCCCACGGTGCCGCATCGGCCGGAGTTCTGGCGGCGGGAGAACGAAAGCTCTGGGCGGTGCCCAGTCCGCAGGCGTACAGGAGATAAAACTGCACTTCGATACACAGCGTCCAGAATCCTACCGACAGGTTCTCGTAGCCAAAGATGCCCTGGAGATACACGAGATGCAGCCCGATATAGCGCCAGGTCAACGGGCCTTCGAAGGGATCGGGCTCATCCAGCGGCGATTTCCAGGCCAGGTGCAGTTGCATCAGGTAATGCAGGGCCAGCACGACGACAATCGTCGTCCAATACGGAGGATCGAGCCGGATCGAGCGGCGTAACGCGAAGTTCCCCAGGCTGGCCGGTGTCACGCGAATTTTACGCAGACTGTAGGCGATCACGAATCCGCTGATGACAAAGAACACCTGCACGCCGCACCAGCCATGCTCGAACAGCACGACCAGCGGCGTGGGGAGACAGGGGCGAGCCGCGTCATTGAGCGGCGCGTAGCGCTCGATGTGATGGCAGGCGACCAGCAGGGCGGCCAGTCCACGCAGCGCATCAATCAGCGTCGCGCGTCCTTCAAAGCCAGTGCTGGGGGGGAGTTCGGTGTTCGTCACGGGCGAGAATCGGATTGTAAACGATCTGGGGGGACAGCTGCCAGAACCAGCGTCCCCCCAGATCGAAATTTCCGAAAGCTGTTTGAACTGCGCTGCAGCCTTCAGTGCGCTCGCGCGTGGTTCTCAGCACCGTGAGTGCTCTTCGCGCCTGATTATTGGGGTGGCGGGGGGGGCGGGACCGCAGGACGCGCTGCGAATTGCGGAATCTGATTCAAGGGCGTCCAGTTACCCAGCGGAGCGCTCCACAGCAGTGAATTGGGTGTCAATTGCCCGCTGGCGACGCCGTCGGCGATTTGTGCCGCGGTGAAGGGGCCGCGCGTCTGGCCACCCACGGCAATGTGCCATTCATCGGCGGGCGGGGGAGGCGGGACCGCCGTGCCACCCGGCATGGCGCGCCCCAGATTCTGAGCCATATTGTTGGCCATCCCGAATCCCATGCCCAACCCCATGCCCTGGGCGGCGGTCCCGCCCGGGTTGGCGGCGGCGATGGTCATCGCCTCGCCCATCTGGAATTGCTGGAACTTGTTCATGTCGCCGATCACGCCCATTTTTGTCCGCGTGTCGAGGGCTTTTTCGACTTCTTCGGGGAAAGAAATGTTCACGATGAACAACTGCGGGACATCGAGTCCGTATTCGTCGTCCACACGCTCGCAGACGTACTTACGGAGTTGCTCAGACATTTCACGGTAGTGGGCAGCCAGATCGAGGGCTGCAACCTTTGATTCGCCAAGCATGTCGGCGAACGCCGACATGATGATGGAGCGCATCAGTTCACTGACTTCGTCGGCTTCGACGACCCCGTCGGTCCCCACCAGTTCTTTCAGCAGGGCTTTGGGGTCGGTGGCTTTCAGGGCATAGGTACCAAACGCCCGCAGTCGAATGGGGCCAAAGTCCGCATCGCGGAGCATGATCGGATTCGGGGTGCCCCATTTCAGATCGGTGATCTGTCGCGTGCTGACGAAGTAGACTTCCGACCGGAACGGGCTGTTGAAGCCATATTTCCAGCCCTGAATGGTCGAGAGCAGGGGCAGATTGTCGGTCTTGAGGGTGTAGTTCCCGGGTTCGAAGACGTCGGCGATCTGGCCCCGGTGCACGAATACGGCCAACTGGCCGGGGCGCACAATGAGCTGCGCACCGTTCTTGATTTCGTTCTGATATCGGGGAAATCTCCAGACGAGTGTGTGACGGTCGTCGTCGATCCACTCGATGATATCAACGAGTTCGCCGCGTAGTTTATCGAGCAATCCCATTTTACGTCTCCTGTGGCAAAGGCCTGAATTCGGTGAGAACCTCGGTAGAAATGATCAACATGCCTCTGCGAGGCGTGCATTGTAATGGTTGCAAAATCCTCTAGGCAAGCGGCCGTCTCCGATCTCGGGAAAACGGTCTCTGAGTTCCTCCGCTGGGGCGGTTCTCTTTAACAAGGCCTGAAAACATGGGGTTTTAAGATTCCGATCGCTTGGTGCCAATGGATGCGGCCATCGACAATCACCGGTTCGGTACGGAGTTTGCTGAGTTGTCAGCAGACGGCGGCGTCTGATACAACGCTCGGCAGAGAGTTGTGGATCACGGATTCGATGAAGATTCGAGGTGGCACTATGGGCAGTTCATTCGGGCGTGCGGAGTCTCATCGATTTCGCAACCGCACAGTCGGTTTCTGGCTGTGCACGCTGCTGGTGGCTGTGCTCGGTCTGGGGTGGTCGTGTTGCGAGGCGGGGCCCAAAGATAAGCCGCGAAACGCCAAGCGGCGGGCCAGTGAAGAGGCCGAAACGCCGGCGTCGGGACCTGATTTCGGTGAAACGGCAACCGGCAGCACGTCGTCGACGGAATCCGGTGGTGCCACGACGCTCCGCGATGCCATCGACTTCGCAATCGAAAGCCGAGAGGTTGTTCGCGAACTGAAAGACTACACCGCCCGATTCGTGAAATTCGAGCGGATCGGCAACAATCTCGTCCATCAGGAAATGGACATGAAATTCCGGGCTAAACCGTTCAGCGTCTATTTTCTCTATCAGTCGCAGAAAGAGCAGGGGCGGCAGGCGATTTTTGTGGAAGGCCGCAACAACAACAACCTGCTGGTGAAAGAAGCCAAAGGCCTGGCCGGTGCGGTGGGGGTGGTCCCTTTGCGTCTCGACGATCACCGGGTGAAGAAAGAGAATCTGTATCCGGTTACCCAGGTCGGAATCGCCAACATGCTGGAAGAGACGATCAAAGAGTGGGAGCACGATTTGAAGGTGCCGGGCGATCAGGTGGAAGTCCTGTTTTATCCCAACGCCAAAGTCGAAGGCCAGCCGTGCCAGGCCATCGAGGTCACGCATCTGAAACGGATGAAGGAAATCCGTTTCTGGCGGAACCGCATCTACTTTGATCGCGAAACGCGGATCCCGATCCGGGGCGAGCGATATGGCTGGGCCCGGTCGGCGGGGGAAAAGGCGCCGCTGATGGAAGATTACAAGTACCTCAATCTCCGCACCAATGTGAATCTGACCGACGCCGATTTTACTACCCGTAAATACGGGTTCTGATTCAGGTCGCGTGCGTTGTCGACTTCGTGCGAGGCAATCTGCCCGGTTAAGGGGTTGGCACCTGCGTCACCCGGCCTACTCGGGAGGACGCCCCCGAGATCGTTGAAACCCCATCTGGCCGTGTTTAGGCCGTATCTGATTGGCGGCCCCCCGAGTGTCACCCGGTCAACGCCTGTGTCGCTCGTCTGTGTCTCTCGTCTGCGACCCGCAATGATCCGGCGGGAGGCAATTACTGTCCACCGCCGCCGTTTGAGGCCACCTGGCGATTTGAGGCGCGGGTACCTCGCTCATGATCTGTTCACCAGCGGCACCAGGCCAGGAAATCCTGGCGGGCCCGGCATAAAAGCCACCCAGTTCAAACATGGCCTGGGGCAGGTGGGGGGCGGTCGTTCGCTGTCGCAGTTGCCCAAAACGGGGCGGCTGATTCCTCTTTACACAATCAGACAAATCGCATAGGAACACGCCCCTCTCAACTCTCACTCTCCACAAAAACCATCGGCATCGTCTGGGTTCGCCCGCGGTCTGGTCATCAGTCCTCTGGTCATCAGCCTTCTGGGCACGCCCACGGTCCGCGCGTGCATTCCGACTGCTCTGCAGATCGGTCTGTCCGTCGGTACGGTGTCACGACGATTCGTTCCAACGATTTCAGGGACCTGCCATGTTGATATCCGGCCTTTGGAAATGCTGGCGGCAAAAGATGGCTCGGCGCCCGGCAACTCGCCGACGCAGGTCTGATTTCGCGGTCGGGAACCCGGCAGAGATCCTCGAATCACGCCAGTTGCTCGCTGCGGCCGCCGCTGTAACCGTTGCCGTGGACGCGGGCAATGTCACGATTACCTCGGTTGACAGCAATAACCCCGTGGTGGCCATTACGCGGTCGGGCGGGAATCTGGTGGTGACCGGGAGCGCCAGTACTCTGATTACGTTTGGCTCCAAAACCGCCTCGTCGCAGTCAATCGCTCTCGAGACAGTCAACAACCTCGTGGTCAACCTGGGCACGGGGGTCGACACCGTCAATATCAGCGGCGTCTCCACAACCGGGTCCATCACGATTCAAGGTCAGTCTCGGGGTGTTGCCAATGTGTCGATCAGTGCCGGAACGGCGCCGACGACGATTGCTGGCTCGATCACCGCGGATTTCGGTACGGAAGCTTCGGTCTTTAACCTGTTCGCCAGCGCCGGTAACGGAAACAGTCTGACGGTGAACGGGTCCGTCAATATTATCCAGGGAGGCAGCGGCAGCCAGCAGGTCAATCTGTTCGGTCCCGTCGCCGGCAACCCCGCCGGAGGTCGTTTGTCGATTCTCGGATCGGTATCGGTGAACGATACGGGGGCCGGAGTGTCCGGCCTGCACATTGATGTCGGTGTGGCCATCGGAGGCAACCTGACATTCGATAACGCGGCGAACACCACGAGTAGTAACAACGTGCAGATTTTCTCCAGTGCGGCCGCGAATGGCGCGACCTCCATTGCGGGGGCCGTGTCGCTCGCCTTGAGCCAGGCCGCCTACCAGCCCAATTCCGTGATGATGCGCGGTCTCGGGACGGCGCTCACATTTCCGGGCAGCGTGGCAATCACGGGAGGAGCCGGAGCCGATCAGTTTGATCTCACGAACAGCTGGTTCAAAGATTCGGTCACAATCGCGGCTGGTTCCAGCCCCAGCTTTGTGCGCGATACCGTGAGTATCGATGGTTGCCGATTTGATGCCACGGTGGATGTGAGCATGACTGGCAGTTATGGGGTGCTGAACCTGGGGACAAAGGCTGGTTATACGCCTACGATCTTTCAAGCCCCGGTGACTGCCAATCTCACGGGAGCCTACGACATCGTGGTTCTCTCGAACTCGACGGCGACTGTCAACCAGGTGGTCTTCAATTCGAGCGTGACGCTGACGGGAGGGGCTGCCAACGGGTTGTTGTTGATTCCTGGAAAATACAGTGTCGGGCCGGGGCAATTCACGAAGACCAACTTTGTCGTCGCCTCGCGGGTCGCGCCACCGGCCGCCAGTGTAACCGTCTCAGTTCAAGGAAATAATCTGACGGTCAGTTCGACCGACGGATACAACCCCAGTCTGCTCATCACTCGTTCCGGCGGTGCCATTGTGATCACCGGCCAGAATGGAACGCAGGTCAGCAATGGGAAGACCGTGGCCTTTCAGCAATCCGTGCCTCTGGCCACGTTGCAGAACCTCACCATTCTGCTGGGCTCTGGCAGCGAAACGGTTACGATCTCTGGAGTCTCGACCACCGGAGATGTCGTCATTACGGGACAATCGACGGGCATCGCGAATGTCTCCATCGCCGCGGGCAGTACCAACACCAGCATTGGTGGCTCCGTCCAGGCCAATCTGGGGGGAGAAGCCGCCACGATCAGCCTGCAGGGCAGCGCCAATGGTGGCGGCACGCTCACCGTGAATGGTTCGGTCAACATTTCCAGTTCGGGTGCGGGGGCGCACCAGGTCAACCTGTATGGACCACCGGTGAACAATAAGACCGGCGGCAAACTCAACATTAAGGGGTCGGTCTCAGTCCTCGATGCGGGGACAGGCGTCTCCGGCTTGCGTATCGACCCCGGAGTAGCCGTTTCCGGCAATGTCCTGTTCGACAATTCGGGGAATACGGTCAGCGCGAACACGGTGACGATTTCCTCCAACTCGTCGGCGAGCGCTCCCACATCGATTGCTGGCAGTCTGACCTTGGCACTGGCGCAGGGACCTTACGTCAGTGACCGCGTCTTGATGCAAAGTACCGGCACATCGCTGAATGTCGGAGGCAACACCAGCATCACAACCGGACCGGGGAACGATCTGGCTGTGTTGGGGAACCTCTGGTTCAAAGGGGCCTTCACACTCGACACCGGCATCAGTCCGAGTGGTTCGAACGACGCGGTCAGCCTGGACGGAGTGAAAGTCGACGGCGCCGCGAGCATTACAGAAAGTGGCGACTACGCCACCTTATCGCTGGGCACCAACTCGAAATTCAATCCCACGACGTTTAACGGCACTCTGGTCGCGTCGTTAACCGGCGCGAGCGGCCTGGTCGTGATTTCAAATCCGATGTCAGTCAAAAACCAGGTCATTTTTGCGTCGACCGCCGAGTTCATCGGGGGCACGCCAGCCGGCATTATGCAAATCAAAGGCAAGTACTACGCGTTTCGGGGAAAATTCACCAAAGTGAATTTCAATTGAGAGGATTTTCGCCTTCGCCTTTCGTTTTCCGCAGAGTGGTTGAGTTTTGCACATGACCGTTTCGATGAGTCGGCGCTCGTGCCTGTCGTACCGCTTCTGGGTTGGATCGGACGCTTGTTGACCTGAATACACCTGCTGCCGATGTCGTGTTGTCAGCCTATCGGCAGAAACCCTACCAACTGGTTAATCGTTAAAGTTTGCCTAGTTTTACAGACGATCTTTCTAAGGGCACCTGTGCTCTGTGGCACCGTTCGGTCCGTGCGGCGTGCCGGTTCTGTGCTGTTGAAAAGATGCCGCAGCTGTTTTGTTTCCACGTTCGTACACCCACTTGCACAACAGGCAAGTGTTTACGTTTCGTTCACTTCAGTGACTGACACGTCGTCGATTCCTGCTCGCGAATTCGTCGAAGTTGGTTTCGTTCCTGTGAGCCGAGTTTCGGCTTGTTCGCAGTCTTGGGATTTCACTCCGTCGTTAAGGTGTAAGCCATGAACTTCTCGCAAATCTGGAAATCCGTATTTGGCTCGGCTCGGCAGCGTGTCCGTCGTCGGTCTCAAGTCAACTCGATGGCCACCTGTGTCCCGGCGGAAATGCTCGAGTACAGGGCGTTGTTGTCGGCGGCCGCACCGGGGATTTCCATGTCCGTGGCGTCCAATAACATCACGCTCAGTTCGACGGACATTAATGATCCGAGCATCACGATCTTTCGATCGGGGAACAACTACACGATCAGCGGCGCCAACGGAACGCTGTTCACCTACCTCCATCGGGCGTCGTCTGTTCAGACAGTAACGCTGTCCTACCTGAACAACCTCACGATCAACCTGGGGACCGGAAATAACACGGTCAACATCGCCGGCCTGACCACCAGGGGCAATATTGTCATTAATGGCCAGACGAGCGGGATTGCGAATATCTCGATCTATTCCAGTACGCTGGGTACCTACATCGGAGGATCGGTTCAGGCGAATCTTGGCGGTGAAACGGGAACGATTTCGATCTTTGGCAGTTACAACAACGGAGGCAGCACGACGATCGTCGGTTCCGTGAATATCACCGAAGGTGGTGGTGGAAATAAGCAGGTGAATCTCTACGGCCCGCCGGCCAATAATCCCAATGGTGGCACCCTGTGGATTAAGGGCAGCGTTGCCATCCAGGATACAGGGAATGGCTCGTCGGGCCTGCATATTGATGACGGCGTCACGATTGGTGGGAACCTGTCGTACGACAATTCTGCGAACACCGTAAATGGCGACAGCATTCAGATCTACTCGAATTCGGTCGCCTATGGCACCACATCGATTGCTGGCACGCTCACGCTCGCGCTGAGCCAGGCTCCGTATCAAAGTAACTCAGTCGCGATTCAAGGATATGGCAATCCGCTGGCCGTGACGGGCGCGACAAAGATC
>JAFEBR010000552.1 GCA_018242565.1 Planctomycetota bacterium
ACTCAGCGTCACGACGCTGCTTTGATGCCCCTTCAGTTTCTGCAGTTCCTGCCCGGTTACAGCATCCCAGAGCGTAATCGTATGGTCCAAATCGCCCGTGGCGATCTGTGAACCATCTCGACTGAAAGCCACGCAATATAAATATGTATTTCCGGCAAACCGCCGCGGTTCAGCACT
Source organism: Planctomycetota bacterium (assembly GCA_018242565.1). Taxonomy (GTDB): domain Bacteria; phylum Planctomycetota; class Planctomycetia; order Planctomycetales; family Planctomycetaceae; genus JACQFH01. The sequence continues at coordinate 178 of JAFEBR010000552.1, forward strand.
TGCCACGAGATCCCAGATCTTGATGGTGCGATCCGCTCCATAAGAAACCAGTTTCATCCCATCCCGAGCCAAGGCCACCCCCAGAAGGGGCTGCAGATGCCCCAAAAAGGTGTGAATCTCCTCTCGTGTCTCTGCATTCCAGAGCTTGATTGTCCGGTCTTCACTCGCGGACACCAATTGCTGACCATCATGACTGAAGGCCAGGCCTCGAATGACACCACGATGAGTCGTCAGGAAACCAACAAGGTTCTCGTCATCCGTGGGCCGTTGTGCCTCTTCGCCAACCGGCCAGAATCGTATCGCCGCATCGACACCAGCCGAGGCAAGCTCCTTTCCATCCGGACGAAAGGCCACGCTCATGACGGCCCCCTCATGCCCATAGTGTGTCACCAGTTCCTGCCCGGTATTAGCATCCCAGACGACGACGGTCCAATCCACGCCCGCCGAGGCCAACTGTGTCCCATCGGGACTGTAGGCCACATCCAAAATCGCACCGGCATGTCCTTCGAGCGTGTGAAGCAGTTGCCCCGTCTCTGCTTGCCAGAGGCGAATCGTTTCGTCGGCGCTCGCCGAAGCGATCTGCTTCCCATCGGGGCGAAACGCCACCTTCAGAATGACATCGGTGTGCCCACGGCATTCGCAGACACGTTCGCTTTTGGCCACATCCCAAACGGCTAACATGGGTGGAGATGCGTGGACCCCCACGCCGACACGTTGACCGTCTGGACTGTACGCAATGGACCGCAACTCACCGGACGCTTCCTGAAGTGTACGTATCGTCTTCCCTGTGGCGGCGTCCCGAAAGACGATCAGCCTCCCTTCCACCGAAGCGATCTCTGTACCGTCTGGACTGAATATCACCCCCGAACTTTTCTCTGCAGGCGTATCGATGGTGAGCAGTTCCGGGTGGCACCTGCGATCGAGGTGATACCATTCGAATCGACGCAGGTCGGTTTCACCCGGCCCCGGCCGACAGTGTTCAAGGTGCTCCAGGGCCTCTGCGAGTCGCTCCTCGTTCACAGCCGTACCGGCCAATTTGATCAGCAGGTTGTAATACTTCTTTCGAGTCTTCAGTGCTGCGGCATCGACCGTCTCCCGCGCCTGACGCTCAAGCTCCAATTGGTGCGTCAACTCACGAACGTGCAACTGTGCGGCTTCGGCGGCCTGAATTCCGTCTGCCCTGGACTGTGCATTGGCGACAAGCTGTTGCTGCAGTCGCAATTGCCAAATGGTCACGATAACCAGGCCCCCCGCCAGGATCAGCCACACCGCCAACGTGGACCAAATGGCCCGGCGCTTTCCCGTACCAACCCGAGAATTGGCCGGTGTGAAATGTCCCGATTCACCACCATCGGATTCATTCATAATCTGCTCCCGTCGCAACCTGTGTTTCACACACATTTCCCGGTTGCATCTGCTACCGGGAATCCACGAGATAGCAGGCGTGCAAAACGAATCGTCGGTCCTCAACCCGATTCGCCTGCCCGCCAGTCACCCGAGTTCAGTAGTGCTTGTCCCTCGAGTTTCGGCATGTACGTCACGACAGGCTCCTGACATCGATTTCGGAACCCGTCCACCTCGCTCCATCACTGGCCCCATACCTCTCACAATGACCTCAAGACGACGGACAGATTTCTGAAGCTCTACAGACTTCCACCATCATCTGGCGACGGCCTTGGCCTGGCAATCGAAAAAGCCCATTTTGATTCATCAGGCCATCGATCGTCGTAACCGAATGCATACGAAATCCCAACCCAAGGCATACAACAAATAAACCTGCTGCCCCATTCGATCTCGATGCTCCAGGAAACCGGGCAAGTGCGGGGCGTTCCCGTGCCGGCGGGCAGATCCAATGTGCAAAATCTTGCAATGGGAAAGCCGGCAGCCTCATGTGATCGAAGCTGTCCCGTGCAACAAGCAGGCGTTAATATCCCTGCCCAAAGCTCCAACCGCTGCGAATCGAAATCACCATGCCACAACCCGCTGAAACGACTTCCCGATTTCCCTGGAAATGGTTCCTGATTGGCATACTAGCCAGTGTCGTCATTCGCAGTGTCACGGGATTGCCCGATTTCATATTAGGTCATCAAATCGGTCTCGGAGCCGGAGGCTTCACACTGAGCCTGGGGATCTTCGACGTCCTCATCGGAGTGGCTGCCGCCTTGGCGGGCAAAATTATGCAGGCTCTGGAACCCACGGCCGCAGGCTCTGGCCCGCCCCCTGAGGAATTGGTCGCCCGCCGCCAGGTGCAGATCGGGCGCTGGTATCGCGGGCTGGGTGGACTCGTCTTCGGTCTTGCCTTTCTCGCGGGACTGTTCATCCTGCGCGCCGGTTATCGCGATACGATGACGGGCCGGCAAAGCCGGAACTGGCCCACCACGCCCGGGCACATCACGGCGTCGTCCGTCTCATTCACCAGCCGACAGGATCGGATCGAAATCGACTCGCGAACTCCTGGAGAGACACGCACGGTGACGCGCGAAACGTTTTTCGCCGACATCCAGTACGAATACGAAGTCAACAGCCGATCATGGACCGGGAATCGAGTGACCATCGCCGATGTTGGATGCAATTCCGACGACGCGCACGCCCTGGCCGCCCAGTACCCCGTCGGTAAATCGGTCTCGGTCTATTACGACCCGCAAGACCCGACCAGTTCGGTGCTGGTCCCCGGAGCCTCCACCGGCAGCATCGTCCCGCTTGTCCTGGGCCCCCTGTGGTGCGTCGCTTGCGCTGTCGCGTTGAAAGTCCTGGTGTTTTCAAACTTTGCGAACAACCTCATCCGCGAACTGGCGGTCTCCGGACGTCCCTGGCGACAATAGGCCGCGGTGCGGATGCTACACCCGGGGCTGGTCCGCCCATTGATCACCCTTGCCTGCATCGCGGGACCGCTGGAACGATGAGTCAGCGAGCACCGGCCGCTGAGCCATCCAACGTCACTGATCTGTCGCCGATGAGTCGGCGGAATATGACCGATTCGGGCCAACCTGGATCGCCAATCTGCCTTTCGATTGTCCTGACCAGAGTCCGAAACTCGACCGGACCGGATCCGGGTTCAACAGAAAGGTCGGTCCGACTCCACCAGTTTGAACCAATAGCGGGCTTGCGCACTCTTCCAAACACCGTCACAACCATTGAATCGGCGCGGGACCGAAAATCTCGGCACAGCAGGCAACAGTCACACCGTCGTATTTCCGGCCTGCGAAAAACCGACACAGCGACGCCGTTGCAGAGGCAGTAAACCTCGAAAAATTCAGCAGTTATGCCTTGCTGGCCAGGCCGTCGGCTTCCCAATCGCGGTACGATTTCGGAATTGCAATTCTCGATTTTGGAAACCGATGGGCAACCTTTACCACTCGCTTGAAAGCCTGTGGCTGTTGTGTCATAGTTCAGCCTTTGCACGCGGCACCTGGACCATCAAAACCCCGTCTCACGCGCTAAAACACGGGGATATCGACACGGAACAACCCGGATGAACGTGTTATTCGCTTCCGGCGGGATCGCCGAGTTTTTGATCGACAAGAAGTTTTCGGCTGAGCTGGCCTTCGCCGTTGCGGCACTCATACATGCAGTGCTGATCATTCATTTCTTCGCTGTCGCTCCTCTCTTCTACATCTGGCTTGAGCGAAAAGTCGCCGGTCGTATCCAAGACCGATTGGGCCCCACCCGTGTGGGTGGTCAATTCGGCTGGCTGCAGACCTTGGCTGACGGCATCAAGCTGATCCAAAAAGAAGACTTGTGTCCTCAGGCTGCCGATCGGATGCTGTTCCGACTGTCGCCGTATCTGGTATTTGTCGCTTCGTTTGCGGCGTTTATTGTATTACCCTGGTCCGACGGCTGGATCGCCCAGAACCTGGATGTGGGCGTGTTTTTCATGTTCGCCGTGATGTCGCTGGAAGTCATCGGCGTCATTCTGGCGGGCTACTCCAGCGGTTCGAAATGGGCCCTGTTCGGCGGGATGCGTGAAGCAGCCCAGGTGGTCAGCTACGAAATTCCCATGGCCGTCTGTGCCTTGGTACCGATCACGGTTCTGGGCACGCTCAACATGTCGGAAATTGGCCGGGCTCAAACCGGGCTGCTGTCGAACTGGATGGTCTTCCACGACCCGTTCTGTTTCATCGCCTTCTTCGTTTACTTCACGGTCGCCACGGCCAGCGTCAAGCGGGCCCCGTTCGATCTGGCGGAAGCCGAAAGCGAACTGGTCGCTGGTTTTCACACAGAATACAGCGGTATCCGCTGGTCGTACTTTTTCATGGCCGAATACGGCAGCATGTTCGCTGTCAGCGGTATTGCCACAGCCCTGTTCCTGGGGGGCTGGAATACCGGATTGGGAATTGAAGAGGCCATCCTGGGAGGCCTGAAAGGCTGGGGAGCCGATTTCCCCGTGCAGGGCTTCGTGGTCGGCGACTATATCGTCCGGCTGTTTGGCTGCGTGGTGTTCATTACCAAGGGCTGTCTGCTGGTCTTCGTGCAGATGTGGGTGCGATGGACGCTGCCCCGCCTGCGAATCGATCAGGTCATGATGGCCTGTCTGAAGTATCTGCTGCCAATCAGTTGCTTCCTCTTCCTGGGGGTGACGATCTGGCCGCTGGCGGTTTATCAATTTACCGGAAAGACCTCGTTCGTGGGGAGCGAACCGTTGGGGAACAAGCGAATGGAAGCTGAACCCCGACCCTCTGCTCCGCAGGTCCCCAAGAGTTCGGCGGACAGCGCCCCGGCGGGCCGGTCGACACCGGAGGAGCGGTCGTGAAAGAACTCTTTTCCTGGCTTCTCGAATACGGCCCGTTCGCCGTCTTCTCACTGGCCGCAGTTGGCGGGGCGGTCGCCGTCGTGTTGACGCAAAACGTCGTCCGCATGGCGTTCTGGCTGATTATCTCGCTGGGTGCCGTCGCCGGTCTGTTTTTCTCGCTCAATGCCGATTTCGTCGGCTCAGCCCAACTCCTGATCTACGTCGGCGGAACGCTGGTTCTGCTGATTTTCGGCGTCATGTTGACCGCCAGCGGGCCTTTCGGGGTCAAATCGAATTCCGGGCAACTCGTTCCGGCGGCAATCGCCGGGGCTCTCTTGCTGGGCGTGATTGTCTACACCGCCTGCCAGGTGAAATGGGAAGACACAGGCTCGTTCGATCCACGGGGAGCGGTGGCCACCGGTCATAACTCACCCCAGGATGGCAATACCACCCGACCCTTGGGGCACAGTTTCCTCGGTGCCCGTCCGGATAAAGATCTGGGCCGGGCCGACATCACGCTGACCCCGGGGTACC
>JAFEBR010000553.1 GCA_018242565.1 Planctomycetota bacterium
CCCGACTATCCCGGCGCGCCGGGAGAACCTAGAACCTGGCGGTTAACCCCGACGATGTCGGGACTCGCTCTACCGAATGAAAAAAGGGAAGGACCGTTGTCGATCCTTCCCTTAAAAAGCTCCCCGAGACGAAATCTCTTCGTAACCATACTCTTTGGGGTCGTTTTTGTAACCGTTGTTCGCAGAACGACTTGCGGAGTTCGAGACTGTCTCGGTGGGGATTCGCGAGACGAAATCTCCTCGAACTTGCGGGCTGTCGGTTAACGGGCAAAGAGTCGTCAGGCCGGGGCGGGTGGCTCGCGCGGTAGACGTGTGATTCCAGAACAACGCAAGAGATACACGGATCGGTGGAGAGTATGGAATGAAGACGCATCTGGCGTATTCTCAATGCCATAATTCCGCATACCAGAAAACGGCATCAGCCAACCATTTAGGCCCGCTCGTCATTGCCCAAATAAACGGCGAAAAAAACCGGTTCAGCACGGGATCGGCGGATCTTGGGATAAATCCGCGCCACCAGAGCCACGAAATGCAGCCGAAACTCAACGCATACGACATCGGAATTCCCAGCACCGCCGCAGCCCACTTCGCCCACCTCTCCCGTCGATTGATGATCCGCACCGTCAGCCAGACGCAGAACGCAACAAAGGCGACAGGGATGACGAGGAGAATGGTCATGGGTGTGTCCAGTTGGCACCGGCCGTGGTCGGGAGTCGAACCCGCTAGCACCGGCCTCATGGGACGGATTCCAGCCGCCTATCGTGTCTCCACGACGCGCGCCGGATGCTTGAGCCGTTTCGCCTCAGCGGCCGGTGCCAGCCATCCTTCGCGAACTCGGTAAGGAGGGGCGAGTCCCGGTTCAAGAAGACCGAACGCGGCAAATTCGCCCTCAACTAACGAACTGCAGCCGACGCTGCATACGCGGGCCGTCTGAACGGGTGGCCCGTTTTTCGTTTCCGATGTTCCCAACCCCAGGAGATTCCCATGCCCGAACCTGAACTCCGCGACCAATTGGTCGCCATCCTGCGTGTCCAAAGGCGAACCTTGGAAGTTGAATCTCCCAAGGCTCGGCTCCCCGTGAAAAGGCGGAATCAATTTCTCTCTCAAGTTTGATCAACCGGTCGGGATCGGCTGACAGCCGTCTCTTCCATTCCGGCAGCAGAGTCATCAGTTCAGATTGAAACCGACCTGCCATTTCTTCCGGCGACTGAACGCACGGTCCCTGCGGTCCATCCACGCGACAATCTCCCATGTCCAACGCTTCCTTTCAAATTGAACCATCGTTGGAATACGTCCAATTGGCCGGATAACTGAACGCTCAGATCACGTCGCCCCTTCGGCCCCATTGTCCCTTTTTAAGATTCTCAGCCCGTCGTCATGGCGGCAAAATGGGATTGCACCCAGTCGGACTGTCCGGCAACGTAGGCCGACGAAGACGTACCACTGCTCCAAAATCGCTCTTGGTTATCGGCGACAACATACCTCAGTTCTCGCTAGAAGTTAGGTACGCTGACAAACTCCGTTCGCGTTCATTCATAATCGCAGTCTCCACTTTCATAAACGTACGTACAGTCCGCGCTGGAGTGTCCTTGGCCAGATACCAAATCGTACCATCCAGAAAGCACACATGAAAACTCTGTCCAGGAACATCTCTGATCCACTTCACGGATCCGCAGATTCCATCGTTGTCAAAGTCTGCGACTGTAAGATCGCCAGGCGCCATCCAATGAAACGGCATATTGCGTACTTCGACCAGTACAATTACATCTTCGCCGCCTGACCGCAAAAGTTCCGAAACACGCATTGCATTTCGCTCATCAAAAATGGAATCATCACCAACAATCGCACTCACGCAGCTTCCTTCCCTTCGTGTCCTTCCAAACATGGTAAAAACATTTTTGCTCGACACAATCTGTTTGTATGACGTCCAGTGGCGATTGAATTTCCCAGTAAACGAGTTGCCATCAAGCCACGGAAGAATTTCAAGCCGCCAACTCGCAAGGCGCTTGCCACTAGCATCACATATTTCAGACGCCGGGTAATTCCCTTTGGATTCGGCATAATTACTGAGGCCGTTTGCGATCAGCCGAAGGCACGTTTCCGCTCGCTTGCCATCTTCCCGCGAGTCCGCTGCCTCATAATGCCTAAAGAGAATGGCTGCCAAATACCCTAGTGCCGCAACAACAAGCAAAATCAGAATGACGTTCACATTGCGGCGGAAACAATCTCGTCTGATATCCACTATGATCATGGTTCTTGTCACCTAAGGCTTGCCCTAAACGGCTGCCCGACCGAGGCAAGCGTTCGATTGGCAATTAATTGCTTAAAATCCTGCACTTCCTTTTTCATTTGGACGACCGGGAAAGGTGGAAGTCGGGCTAACACAATAATAAGTAACAAATGGCATAAATGGAGTGCCAGCACCCTTCGGAAGTTTGCGACGTGTTTTGACAATCGCATCAGCAAGGTCTCCGGAACCCGGAGCACCGCCGAGTCCGGAGATGCCTCCGTTAGGCAAATATTCCCAACATTCCTTTCCGTGATCGGAAATGATCAGGGATGCGAAATTGAACGGATTCGTAATAATCAATGTGTTGGGGTCGATCTCTCCCCATCCCCAAACAAGGCGGCCGGTAGTTGGGTCGATCGGCGGTGCAAGTAGTTCCGGTTCCAACACGTCTGTAACCGCTGGGACCTGCACAGCATACAGACTTGCTGTCGATCCTGGCCGTGCCATGGAATTCAAAACGTCTCTCGCTGAATCAATATTGTCGAAACACCGCGTGCCTGGAACCTGCTTAAAGGGATAGAAGGTGGGACCATTGCTCGCCCCGACACGTACCCTGCAAAGTCCTACGCAACCTTGCTTAATTGCATCTCTTTGCTCAATTGTTAAAGGCGGCAGGTATTTCGCAAGATACGTGGTGCACCTCATGGTAACATCGCATGGCGGTCTCAGTGGAGGCTGAATCCGAATCTGTGAGGATGGCTCCCCACGGAATGGATCATATCGGGGGCCAGGAATTTCGAGCCCAAAAGGATCGACAAACGTGAACGGCGAGTTTGCGATATAGGAGTAGAGACCAAATTGCGTGGCTGCCTCAATAGGATCCCGCTGAAGCCATGTGCCGACTGCGCTGTGTAAGGTGCGATGACGAACGAAGGACAACGCTGTAAAGTAATCGAAGAAATAGCCAGCAAACAGCACATCCGACGAGTAACTCGACACCGGTGTCTCACTATATCCAGAGGTCAGAAAGGTTGGGCGGCCGTACGCAGAATACGCAACTCGTTCTTGAACCACCGCAGAAGAGCCGAAGACTGCGAGTAGGTTCCAATTAGGGTCCTGTAGCGCGAACATCCGCTCATTGAGAACGCCAGTTCCGGTTTCGTCGCGTTCGCGGAGAACCAGATCATCAATGTACCGCAATCCGAAGACGAACTGCCGCTCGGCATTCGTCGATGTTCCCACTCGTTCTTCGATGTCCCGCCATTCGGCAGTGTAGTAGAAGTGGCGGGTTTCTGTGAGAACGCCGACTGTAAAGGTATTGCGCATGGTGCGGTAATTCCGCCCATCGTATGCGTTCGCCTGGACAGTATTGCCGTTCGATGGATTGACCAGCGTCGCTAGTCGATTCCAGGCGTCGTACGTTGCAGTGAAACCCGCCGTTGGGTTCGCCGGTTGCGGCATCGTCGTCATATTGCCGTTCTTGTCGTATGCTGGCTGAGCCCAAGCGGAACCGACTGAGTTCGTGATTGCGGTGATTTCATTTACGAGATTTGCGGAACGGCTCTGGACGAGGTTCCAGGTGCCGTTTCCTGTGTCGTCTTCCCGGAACCCTTTCCAGTTTCCTGTACTGTCGAGCGTCCAGCACTGGTTGAATGTGCCAGTCCCGGCGCTGATCGCCGTATTCGTCATATTCAACGTCCCACGATTCACCGACTTCAGGCGATTGAGTCCGTCATAGCCGTAAAGCTCGTCGAGGCCAGCGTTGTAGCTTTCGGCTACGAGGTCTTTTCGCCAGAGTCGATTGCCGGCGCGGTCGTAACCGTGCTGGATGCGAACGAGGTTGGTTCCGGCGGCCGAACTGGAGCTGCTGCTGGAACTGGACGACGAACTGCCAGTGGGAGCCCAGATCAGGTCTTTGACGCGACCGAATTGGTCCAAGCCGCGGTAAATATCTCCTGTTGCCGGATCGTTGCCCGTCTGGATTCCGACGAGCGTGTATTGAATCGCCGGTTGCGGTTCGTCCACCTGGATAATTGAGTTCATGCCGAGATAAGAATAATCGGCGAGATGCGTGACACCATCGTTGTCGATCAGCGAACCGATTCGTGACAGGGCATCATTTGCGCCCAGCGACGTGCCGTAATCGTAATTGAGGATGCGCCCGTTGGGATAGGTCAGTGTCGTCGGGCGAATCGTGTTGGCCGAGCCGCTGGCATAACCGTACTGAACATTCGGAGTCGTCGACACGTTGACCGCCCCGGAATGGGATTGGTACTCGGTGATCAATTGGCCGAAGGAATTGTACGCCTTCTGCACGTCGTTCACAACATTTCCTGCGCCGACGGTGGCGTTGTCGTAGCTGGTGATGTTCTGGACCAGCCCTCTCACCTCGAACGACACGCCGATCCGGCGAACGGCCCCGTCAACCCCGGTACCCAATGTTGTCACACCGTCATTGGTCTGGCGTCCGAGCCGGTCGAACGTGTAGGAGTGCACAGAACCGTTCTGATCGGTCAGCGTCGTCACCTGCGATTGACGATTGTATGTGAGAGTTTTCTGGTCGCTGCCGCCGACCGAATCGGGATAGATCTCTGCCACCTTCAGCAGCGTGCTGGCGATGGCCGACGTACTCAGTGTTGTCCCATACTGGTACGTCGTCGTCTGATTACCGGTCGCAGAGTTGACGGCGGTGACGGTTGCCAGGAGATTATCCGCGGTGTAACTGAAAGTCGTTGTGCGGTTTGTGTCGTCGCTTGGGGCGCAGGAATTCGACGAACTGCTGCTGGACGACGAACTGCTGACAGTGATGTAGTTCTCGACGAGCGAAGTCCGCCGGCCCCGATCGTCAAACGCCTGGTACGTGACCGTTCCGGCCGGGTCGGTGGCAAGATAGCTTTCGCCCCGCGCGTTGAACGCCGTCGAGGTTACGAGGCAGGTGTCGGAGCGCGCCGGGATTGCGGCAGTGCGACTGAGCGCACTACCGCCGTTCGTGCCATAATCGGCACGGGCTTGCTGCCGACCGAGGGCGTCCGAATATGTCGCGACGTACGTCACTCGCGCCATCGGCTGCGCACTGCTGGGCGATCCCAAAGGCCCCGTTCCGGTGGCGTTGTGGTATCGTTGCCGGGCATTCGACTGAATCGCGTTGCTGGCCGCGTCATAAACGGTTTCGACCTGCTCGAGGATCGTATCGCCCGTCAAC
>JAFEBR010000554.1 GCA_018242565.1 Planctomycetota bacterium
CCACCCACACCGCATCTTCCCCCCATTTCGAAGGGGGGGGGCCACGGGGCCGTAACCGCACGTCTCAGTGCGCTCCGCACATTGAACGCCAGCGAGCTGCCGGGTTTATCCCGGCAGTTTCCGCCTGCCTTCCGGACACCGGAGGAATCCGCCGATCGACTTGGCCCAAGAGCCTGGGCAGACCGCACCGTCCCAGCAAGTCCGGTGAGCGACAGGCACATGTAACGCGTCTATCGCCGAACGAGCAATTTGTCCGTTTGAACCGATTCACCACTCCGCGCTGATACCGCCGGGATAAACCCGACGGCTCGTTAAGGTGAAATCTCCCTTGCCAGCCACAGCGCCATTCAACTGCTTATTACAGAACTCGCTCCCCACGTCGCCACTCGTTACTGGCGCACTGCCCCCGAGACGGTTTAGCCCGCAGATACGCCTCAGGCTCGCCACCGATCCCGCATCGGTGGAAGCCATAACTGAACGCTCAACGTCGCCCGATAGCCACCCATGCCCCCGACCGGCCCTGTGCCGGTCGAAGCTGTGATTGACAGCTATATGGCAGGCTGGGCGGTCCCGTCGTGTTGGCGACTGGGAACAGGCACACACGGGAAACTCGGTGACGTGCCCCCCCTTGCCATCCCTTCTAAAGGGGCATTGGGCGGGGCAGTAAACCGGGCGTCGGGCGTTGTCACTCACCGACTTGTTTTAGCTTTCCTCTTTTATAAAAGAGCCACCTTGACAATTTTGTATTTATTAGTAATAATACAGATAGATGGCAGGATTTGAGGAAAGTGTCGGCCAAGATACTCTGGAAGGGCGAGACGTCCTTCAGAAAAGTTGGCGTCCTCGATTTACGAGCAGTGTGTCATTCTGCCGTCAACAGACAAGACAGATTGTCTTCCCACGAAAATTGACGTGTCGGGCCGGTTTGAGAATTGGGATCACAAAACGCGACATGTCTGGCGGGAGTGAGCCAGGCCTCGCTCTCTGGACCATCCCGTCCCGGCAGAGACACACCTGAACGACACCCCACGTCACCCAGCTCGTTCGAAAAAATTGAAAACTTGAAATCTAAATCACCGCCAGAACCTGGCCAGCCGGCCCCCTGACCAAAAAATCTAAAAACGTGAAATCTAAATTCCGCACCAAGAAACCCAACCGCACCGGCAGCCAGCTCTCCTCCATAGATCTGCACCGGCTCCAACCTTTTCATGGGGATTCGCGTTTTTCGTGGTTCCAAAAATTTTTTGAAATCTTGAAATCTAAATCTCGTCCGCAATCCGGCCGAACGGCCCCACCGGAGATTCCAATCCCGACCCAAGGGCGTCCCGGCGAAAAAAATTGAAACCGTGAAATCTAAATCGTACCCACAACTCGGCCCTCAGACGGAGAGACCAAAAAAATTCTAAAACCTGAAATCTAAATCCGTCACCAGGAAATCCGACCGAGCCGGTCACCCGTTTTCGTCCATACGTATGCCCCCGACCCCAATCTTTCGTGGCCGTTGGGATCTTTCGTGGTTCAAAAAAAACTGAAATCTTGAAATCTAAAAATCGTGGTCCACTCGCGTGGTGATCACGCCAGGCGACCAAGACAAACGCCCCCGACAGCCTGGTACGGCCTGGTCTCAGAGTTTCACTGGCGTTTCAATTCCTCGGCCGGTCACTCTGCTGGTCTCCGAGCCGGTGCAACAGAAGTTCTTTGGCAATTCGCAAAACATAACCCCCCCGGGTCACTGCCTGACCCGGGGGGAGCAGAGGCCGACGGCACGCCCGTGACTGGTCAACAACCCGGCGCGGCCCGGCAATCCGGCTGCACGCCGGTCCCCAATGGCTCGCTTGGCCCCACCGGTCCGCCCGGTCCATCGGCACGCGCTGCGCCTCGGGCAACTTCCTCTTGACGCGGAATTCGTGGAGTCGTATTCCACTCCCCTCTCTCTCGAATTCCCAGTTCCTTAAGTGGCCCCCACGGGTCAACATCCTCGATTTCGAACCTTCGCAGGAAGCATCGTGCGCTACTGTTGGAGACAACTCGTCTTGTGCCTGGCAGCTTCCAGCCTGCTGACTGGTTGCGCCAGTCCGTTTATGGCCGGCGATCGCCAGTCGAAATGGAGCCAGTTCGAAAACAACCATGTGTTCGTGCCGGCGAAATACCCGGAAGGGGACTGGAAACCGGCCGCCTATCAATTCGAGGATGTCTGGTTCAAATCAGACGACGGCACCCGGCTCAATGGGTGGTATTACCCGCAGCCCAAACCCGCGGCCGTCGTGCTGCTGGCCCATGGCAACGCGGGCAATGTCACCCACACCGTGCCCCTGCTGAAACGTCTGCACGATGACCATAATCTCACCGTCTTCAGCTTCGACTACCGAGGCTATGGCAAGAGCGATGGCACGCCCGACGAAGCCGGCGTGCTGGCTGATACGCGAGCGGCCCGTAAATGGCTGGCGCAGCGGGCCCATGTCGCCGAACACGATATTCTGCTCGTCGGGCACTCGCTGGGCTCGGGAGCCATGGTCGAACTGGCCGCCACGGATGGCGCCCGGGGCCTGATCCTGCTGAATGCCTTCACGTCGCTGCCGGAAGTCGCCGGGCATCATTGGCCGCTCGTTCCTACAGGCCTGCTGATGCAGAATCGTCTGGATTCGCTGGCGCGGATTGACCGTTATCAAGGGCCACTGCTGCAAGTCCATGGCGATCGCGATCGCGTGGTCCCGCTGTCACAGGGACAACGCCTGTTCGAAAAGGCGCATGAACCGAAGCAGTTCGTGCTGCATGCAGGGGGCCGTCACCAGGACCCGCCGCCACCGGAATTTGACGAAGCTCTCGATAAATTCCTGGCTCAATTGGCCCCCGCCGAGACTCTGCCGGAACCACGGCGGTGGCGCGCCGTGGGCTCGACGGAGTGAGGCTTGAAGGGGAGCCCGACTCACGGACACTCGATATGAGTTTGACAAGTGACAAACTTGTCCCACGACGAACCGGACTGCGGTTGGTTTGGGGCGGTAGTCCGAAGGTCTGGCAAGGCGAAGGTGACGCGCCAGACAAATTACAAACTTGTCCCACGACAGCGGGGTTATGCACTTTTCACGAGTCGCAACCGTAAGAGGTTGAGTGCCGATTTGGCCAGGCGACTCTTCTGGATGGCGGGATCGCCAGCGACGTTGAGTTCGAAGCTGTGGACAGTGTGGCGATCGGCCAGTGCGATCCACACCAGGGGCGCGGTCGCCGAGCGTTCATCGTCGGTCGACTGCGATGAGTACCCCACCGCCAGTCCCCAGTCGGCGTCAAACTGTTGTCGACAGGTTCGCGCCTGCTCTTCCACCGCGAGCTTCGCGCCGCCCGACGTACGGGCGTTCTCGGTGGGGAGTTCGCCAGGAAAAATCAAACCGCCCCGGAAGCACGACTCGGCCCCAGGCACACAATTAACCCGATGCGCCACAAGCCCCCCGGTGGCGATTTCCGAGATGGCCAGTGATTGCCGCCGGTCGTTCAGCAGGCGCACGACGACATCGTGGAGTTCCTCGTCGTTCTCGCCGTAGGCGTAGTCCCCCATACGCGCATAGATGACCTGTTTCGTCGTGGCGATTTTCGCCAGCGATTCTTCCACCGTGGGGGCGCTCGACTCGATCCGCAGGGTGATCGTCGCTTCGTGCACGGTGATGCCCACTTCGGGATCGCGGCCACGGGCGGTGACATCTCCCAGCATCTCTTCCGCCGCCGACTCGCCCAGTCCAAAACAATTGACGCGGGCGCTGCGGATCACGCGACCTTGTGCCGAGGCAGGTTGCAGCCGGGGCAACACGTCGTCTTGAAACATGACTTTCATTTCACTGGGCACGCCGGGCATCGCGGCGATGCGACACAGGCCCCCTTGCGGGCGAACGACTTCCAGGTAAATCCCGGGGGCGGTACCGCGGCGGTTGGGAATTGGCTCAGAGCCCTCGGGGAACATCGCCTGCACCACGTTGCGTTCGGGCATCTCACGATGACGGCGGGCGAACATGCCCCGAATGATCTCGAGAGACGGTTCGTGCAGGAGCAGTTTTGTCCCCGTCACCTGGGCCAGCACATCGCGGGTCAGATCATCGAGAGTCGGGCCCAGGCCGCCCGATATGAGGACGATGTCAGAACGCTCGATGGCCGCGCGGACCACGTTGATGTTGGCCGTCAGGTCGTCGGCGACCGTGACGTGGTAATGCACGGGAATTCCCACCGCGGCCAGTTCAATCGACAGCCACTGGCTGTTGGTATCGAGTTTGGCGCCCGTGGTCAGTTCGGTGCCGATGGCGATAATTTCTGCATGCATGACGAGTCTTTCCAATTCAATAATGCCAGTGAGGCCGTCGGTATTGTGTGTTGGGGCGACCGCCAGCCGTGCGGGTCGCAGCGGGCTGACGATCAGGCGCCTGGCTTCAAGGCAACGCGATAGATCGCCGCGGTTTTGCGGACCATGGTCGAGACATTGTAGTCTTCGACCACGAGACGGCGAGCCTGATTCCCCAGGGCACGGGCCCGGGTCGGGTTATCGAGCAGTTCGATCATCCGCCGGGCCAGCTCGGCACTGTTCCTGGGTGGCACAACCAGACCAGTCTGGCCGTCGCGGATCACGCTGGCGACCCCTCCGACGCCCGAGGCGATGACTGGTCGTCCAAACGCCATGGCTTCGAGCATGGTGGTCCCCAGTCCCTGCTGCAGCGACGGCAGACAGAAAATGTCGGTCGCCGCCAGCGCATCGCGAAAACTGCGGATGTTCGGGATGAAGGTGATCTGGCCGGTGATGCCCAGGTCGCGGCTCATGCGGCGAAGGTTGGCTTCTTCCGGTCCGGCACCGGCCACCAGGAATTCGACGTGATTCCGCACTTCGAGCACCTGCCGGGCCGCGCCCAGGAAATAGGGCAACCCTTTGACGATTTCGAGGGGACTGGCCGTGCCGATGACGGGAATGTGCCCCGGTTCCAGGGGCATGGGGAGTCCGTGCGGCATTTGAGTTTCGACCCCCGACGTGATCACCGTGACCAGATTCGCGGGCACCTTCAGGCGGTTGATCAGGTCGTTGCGAACCGATTCCGACACGGCAATGACCTGCCGACAGGTCGCCGGGTCGATGCGCCCGCGCTCACAGGGAGAAAGATGTTCGTGAATCGTAACGACGTAAGGCCTTTGCAGTTTTTGCGCCAGCCAGCGTCCCAGACTGAGAACTTTGTGCGATTGGATGTGGATCAATGCCGGCGGATTCTGGCGCAGTTCACGCCAGAGAAACTGCCGCATGACGCAACCCCAGAGTGGCGTGGTCACGTGCGAAAATTCGCGGACCGCCAGTTTCTGGCGCTCGATCGGGCACAGGCAACCGGCATCCGAGGCGACCAGCCGAGCGGCGACTCGTTCTTGCTCGAGACCCGACGCCAGTCGAATCGAATAGGCGCTGCTGCCCCGCACTTCAAACCGTCCGGTCAGCAACAGGACGTCAAACTCAGCTTCGGAATCAGCCATCATGGCAACAGCGCGGCACTGACACTTAAGAGCGTTGCGTGCGGGCTCTCCCGGGGGGCGGAGACAGAATCAGATTCATGACCACAGCCTGCTGCATACCAGCCGGGGTCCGCAGGAGTTCGGCCATGCGTGCGGCCGGAGATTTTACCATCGCAGCGGGGTTCGGTCCGCCAAGCAGCGAGGTGGTCGACGTTGCGACTGCCGCCCCCAGATCCGCAGCCACCTTTTCATCGACGTGGGGCGCCACGCGCTGCTCGGCCTGTTTTTCGACACGCTCGGGCATGTGTTGCCGCAGGTGCTGACTGACGCCCCCACCCAGGTTTTCGGCAACCGGCGCATGCCGCCGCGAAAGCTCCTCACCAGGACGGGCCTTGCGTTTACCCCCTCCCTGTTGCTGCTGCTGCCGACGGCTTGCCTTATTCGAGACAGGCTGCGGCCGGGCCGGGGGAGTCGCCTGCCGATTCGGACGCTGCGAACCGCGGGTGTTGTCTTCCACGAAGATGTTGATTTCTTCGGCGACCCGCGTATCGCGGGGACGGGCGGCCGGGCGCGGACGACTGGAGACCGGCGGGGCCTTCGTCTTCTGGGAGTTGGCGAGCTTGATGATCCAGCCGATGATCGTGATGACGGCCACGACCACCGCCGCGACACCATCGCCAGCCGCCAACAGCAGTGAGAACTCAGGGTTCAGCATCATACGATAGACTCACAGAGCCGGCTGGGTTCAGTTTCTGCCGACCGACGCGCCGCTGTCTCCGGCGATCGCCGAGCGCATCCGGGTATCCGCCTGCACGTTGTTCAGTTCGTAATAGTCCATCAACCCCAGTCGACCCGACCGGAAGGCCTCGGCGATGGCCTGGGGGACTTCCGCCTCGGCCAACACGACCTTGGCCCGACTCTCTTGGACCTGGGCCAGCATTTCCTGCTCGCGGGCGGCCATTTCGGCCCGCTTCTGTTCGGCTTTGGCCTGTGCCACGCGGGTATCGGCTTCGGCCTGGTCGGCCTGCAGCCGGGCACCAATGTTGTCGCCCACGTCGATGTCGGCGATGTCGATCGAGACGATTTCAAACGAGGTGTGCTTTTCGAGTCCGAGTTCCAGCACGGTTTCCGAAATGAGCTCGGGATTTTCAAGCACCGACTTATAGGAACTCTGTTTACCGAGCGCCTGGACGATGCCCTGCCCCACGCGGGCCACAATCGTTTCTTCAGTGGCCCCACCGACCAACTGTTCGAGGTTGGTGCGGACCGTCACCCGGGCACGTGCCCGCAGTTCGATACCGTCACCACAGACAGCACTCAGCGTGGCATCCGCCCCCATTCTCGGGTCGGGACAGTCGATCACTTTGGGATAAACGCTGGTTCGCACGGCATCGAGAATATTTCGCCCGGCCAGGTCAATGGCGGCGGCGGTTTGCCAGTCGAGGGGAATCTTGGCACGGTGCGCGGCGATCAGCGCCTGGATCACCTGCGGCACGTTGCCGTTCGCCAGGAAGTGGGCTTCCAGGGCACTGGTGGGAATGGGGTAATCGTCGGTGAGCCCGGCCTGGACGGCCATGATTTTTCCGCGGACGATGATGCCCGCATTCACTTTACGAAACGACATCCAGACGAGGTCGAGCAGGCCGATGCCGGCACCGGTGCTCCAACACTGGATCCACAGCGAGAAGTACTTGAAAAAGACCGCCAGGAAGACGAGGCCAATCATCAGGCCCACGACGATTGCGATCAGAGTGATTGTGTCCATTTTGCAGGCTGGTCCAGCGAAAGGCTGATTTGCCGGGAAGAGAACTGACGAGTCGCGCGGGCCCCGGGCCCGTGCAAACCACCCTCTTGAGTACAGCTAGCTCAGGTCAAAGTCAAGGGGCGAGTCGGTTTCGGGAGCCTGGTGTAACGTGGGCCGGGGGGGTGAAATCGAGGCCTGGGCGTCGACTTTGCGCACCACAACCCGATTCCCACGGGCCGAGATCACCACTACCTGCGTCCCGGCATCGAGGATCATCCCTTCACTCTGGCAATGCACACGCTGGCCATCGATGTTGGCGATGCCGGCCGGATTGAGCGACGTAGCGGTTTCGCCCACTTTGCCTACCATGCCACGGTACTTTTCTTCCTGCTCGACAAACGAGGCCACTTCATGAGGCTGGGGCTCGGGGAGAATGGCCCGCTTGCCCATGGGCGTACTGGGCCAGAAGTAAAAGGCGACAACGATCGTGGCCGGGAGCACCATCATCATCCCGCCGATAAAGGCCCAGAAACTGCCGGGGCTGGAACTCCACCAGGCCTGCCAGGCAGAGTACACCGCTCCGAGAATCGACAGTGTCGCCAGGATGCTGATGATGCCCCCCGTGGGGATAAACACTTCAGCGATCAGCAGGCAGACAGCCACTGCCAACAACAGAAAGGCCCATGTTGAGTATTCCATAACCGATGTCGACGCCAGTCCCTTCGATACAACTGAAACTCTTCATCAGTGTATCGGATGGCGGACAGTCGGCAAGGGGGCTGGTTTGGGACAGCCAGTCGGCTCACAACAACTTCACAATCCTGACCAGGCGCCGCCGGAGGGGGAGACCACGCCGTGTCCGAATTCAGGAACACCCCGAGCTAACCCTCAGAGGCCCCGAAATGGTTCACGGTTCTGAACTGCGGCGCGAGGGAGAATCGGCGAAGGGATTGGGACGCGGTTCGCCAGGGAATTCGGACCAGGGGGTCCGCTGACGTGAACCCGCGGGGATTCGCAACTCCGCCACTTTGAATTCGCGTGGCCGACGCTGCGAGCCGGTCCGGCGGGGGTCCCGGCGATCGTCGGCATCGTCGTCCTGTTCGTCGGCGCTGCCCGTGGAGGCGACTCGCGCTTCATCGACGACCCATTCGGATTCATCATCATCGGCCGCGATGTTCGCCGCAGCACGACCGCGAGCGCCACGATTCTGGTCAGCAAACGAGGCGACGGCCGACGGGCTCTGGTCACGGGTCACCGGCAACGGTTTGCGTTGCGGGGCTGCTGCTACCTGACCGTTGCGGGCCCGACCGCTGCCATTCTTTTCGGCCGCCGGAAAATCGAGGAACGGGTCTCCCTCAGGGCTTTGGCCACGGACGACCATATTTCCCCGAGGATTCGCGTTGCGGGCATCGCGGGCCGCGGCCGGAGTCTTGCCTGTATTGTCCGCCAGCATTTGTCCTTCAGGAAGGGTGTTTTCGGGACAGCCGGCCATGACCCAGCTATGCCAGTGCTTTTCGAGGCCGTCGATTCCCGGAAAGCCGTAATGGGTTTCGATCGCTTTGTCCCAGCCCTGCTTGTGGGCGTCGGTCAGGAACTGCAGGTATTTGGCCCGGCCACCTTCCTGCACGAGCAATTGTGCGAGCGTGTAGCCTTCCGCGTAGAGGGTCATGACATCGTCGAAGTTCTTGGGATACTCTTTGATGTTGAGCAGGTTTTTCAGAGTGATCCGGCGACGGGTGTTGATGACCTGGTTGACGGTCAGCACCTGGCGACGGCGTTCGGATTCGTGCTCGGCCAGCGTGGCGGCCCCTTCATCAGCCCAGCGGGGCAAAGGCCGGCGGAAGTGGCAGGCAAAAATCGTGTGACTGATCTCGTGGGGCAGCACGGAATCGAGGATTCGTTCCAGCGAGCCCTGGATCCGCATGTCCCAGCCAGCGACCTCGGCCGGAGCATTCATCTTGGGATAAAACGAAAAGCGGGTTTCACCGCCAGCACCGATTTGTCCCACTTTCACTTTGATCGGACAGGGCGCACTCCACGGCTTCAACTCGTAGCCCAGCCATTCAATAGCCAGTTCTTTGCGGAAGTGTTCAGCCGCCACTCCCACCTGCGTGGCGATTTCTGGCGTGGGGGCGTCCACAACAAAGTTCTCGGTGCGAAAACCAGCCCCCATGAGAGCCGGCAGGGTACACACGACGAGTAACAACGTACGGGCGAAACGAGCATCCATGCTGCGATTCCG
>JAFEBR010000555.1 GCA_018242565.1 Planctomycetota bacterium
GGCAGAACTGAACCGCAGCTTCAACCAGTGTCTTCCGCGACGTGGCATAGTAAATCGCCGGCGTGTCGGGAAGCGAGTTCATCAGGACCATGACCGTATCTTTTTGGCATATCCAGCCCGCCAGAGCCGCATGCGCTGGCGATGTCGGATGGGCCTCGCCGGCGGCGATGGCCGCCTGGACACACTCTTGAATCTTCGGGATCCACAAGTTGGCCAGGCGTTGCAAAAACGAGCGGGCGAATTCGCCATCTTCGGCGAGACTCCGCAGCATCAGGCGATTCTGAATCAGCCGTTCATCGGCCGGGGCGCCATTCCCCAGGATGATTCGCGAGGTCAGGAAATGCACCATCAGCACCAGCGTGGACGCCGAGGGTTCCAGCAGCGAAAGACGTTCAAAACGCCCCTGATCCTGCTCGGTGCAGCAGGCCTGCTGCATCGCACTGAACAGCGCCTCTTTATTGGGAAAATGCTTGAACAACAACGCCTCGGAAACTCCCGCCGCGTCGGCCAAGGCCCGCGTGGTGGTTCCATCAAAACCTTTTTCCGCAAATACGTGCCGTACCGCCCGGATAATGGCGGCGCGCCGTTCTTCGCTCGACAGCTTGGGATGTGACTTGGTGGCGTGTTTCATAGGTTCGTCCGCTGAGCACTGGGCGTGCGGTGAGTGTATACTTACTTACTTGGGTTGTCAACGGGAACTGGGGCCGCGGGAACAGTGGGCAGAGCCGAGACGGGCGGCCATGTTGTCAACTGGCGAGCGACCGGGATGGGGCGGGCCTGAACCCAGGCAGGCGCCCGCTGGGCGATGGATCGGCGGAGCGTTCCACGACCTTGGGGGACATCACAAGTGACACCCATAAATCGTTTGGGAAGATGAGGTCGCTGGTGGCGCCAAAGCACATGAGTCGCTTTGTCACTGCGCGGCAGGCTGCTAGAATCCAGACAAATCAGGCTGGTCAACCTTTTGGGAGCAGGCGCATGAAGATGTTGCAGCGTTGGGTGGCAGTGGTGGTGTGCGTGGCGGGCGGAACCTGGCCAACGGCCGGCTGGTGTTTCCCGTCAGACCCTTTGCCCGGCACCAAACCACTCACCATCGACCAGCCTCTCGATGTGATCATGGTGGATGGCATCGATCGCTTCGCACTCCGGGAACTGGCCGCCTCGGTGGAAAAACGAGCCGCGCTGTGGAAACGCGATTACTCCAGCCCCGAAGCCTATGAAACCAGTGTCGCCTCCAATCGCGAACATCTGCTCACCATTCTGGGGATCGTCGACACGCGCGTGCCGGCCCAGGCGCTGGAACTTGTAGCGACCAACGTACAGCCGGCCTTAATCGCCCACGGACCCCATTTCCACGTGGTCACAGTCCGCTGGCAGGTGTTGCCGGGAGTCACCGCGGAGGGCCTGCTCCTGCAACCCAGTGGCGATCCGATCGCCCGGGTCGTCGTGCTCCCCGACGCCGACTGGACTCCCGAAATGTACGCCGGCCTGGCCGCCGGTGTCCCTGAAGCGGCCCAACTCCCCCGGCAACTGGTTGAACATGGCTGTCAGGTGCTCGTGCCTGTGCTCATCAGTCGTGACGACACCTATTCCGGTCACCCCGACGTGCGCTACACCAACCAGCCTCATCGGGAATTCATTTACCGCCAGGCGTTTGAAATGGGGCGGACCCTGATCGGTTATGAAGTTCAGAAAATTCTCGCCGCGGTCGATCAGTTCACAGTGATGAACGAAACGCAACAGCGCAAGTTACCGATCGCCGTCGCCGGGGTTGGCGAAGGGGGCCTGCTGGCACTGTATGCCGCAGCGGTCGACCCGCGAATTCAAGGCAGCCTGGTGAGCGGCTACTTTCAGCCGCGGGAACACCTCTGGCAGGAACCGATCTATCGCAACGTGTGGGCCCTGCTGCGTGAGTTCGGCGATGCGGAACTGGCGAGTCTCGTTGCTCCGCGCGCCCTGGTGATTGAAGCCGCCGCCGCCCCCGAATGGGCCGGCCCGGCTGACCCTAAACCGGGGCGTTACGGCGGTGCCGCCCCGGGCAAGATTACGACACCGGCCCTCGCCGTCGTTCGTCGGGAATTTGACCGCGCGGCCCCGCATTACGCCCAATTGCATGCTGCCGATCGTCTGACGCTCGTGGTCAGTGGAGATGGTACCGGCCCCTCGGGGAGCACGGCCGCGGTGCAGGCTTTCTTCCAGCGACTGGGCCTGGGTGAGAAGCCCCGCCTGGCAGACAAGCCACTCCCAGACTCGCGCGACAAGTTCGACCCGCTGCCTCGACAGAAACGACAGTTTGATGAACTGGTCACCTTCACGCAGAATCTGCTGCGCCGCAGTTCGCTGGTCCGCGACAAGATCTGGTCGAAAGCCGACCGCAGTTCGCTGGCGAAATGGAATGAAACCTCCGGTCGCTACCGGGACTTCGTGTACGACGAATTGATTGGCCGACTGCCCGCCCCCACCATGGATCCGAATGTCCGGACTCGGCCGGTCCTCGAGGAGGCGAAGTTCATCGGCTACGAAGTGCTGATCGACGTCTATCCGGATGTGGTCGCCGGCGGCATTCTGCTCTTACCCAAAGATCTGAAGCCGAGTGAAAAGCGTCCAGTGGTGGTCTGCCAGCACGGACTCGAAGGGGTGCCCATGGACACCATCTCGCGTGACGACAAACGCAAGGGGGGGTTCGAATATTACTCGGGGTTCGCCGCCGAACTGGCCGACCGGGGCTTTATCACCTACGCCCCCCAGAATCCCTACCGCGGGCAGCATCGATTCCGCACGCTGCAGCGGAAGAGCAACCCGCTGAAACGGTCGCTGTTCAGCTACATCATTCCGCAGCACCAGCGGACGATCGACTTCCTCAAGCAACTCCCCGGGGTGGACCCGCAGCGCATCGCGTTTTACGGACTCTCGTACGGGGGCAAGACCGCTGTGCGGGTGCCGCCGATGCTGACCGACTACTGCCTCTCGATCTGCTCGGCCGACTTCAACGAATGGGTGTACAAAAACACAACCGTGGAAAGCTTCATGAGCTACGTCTTCACCCCGGAATACGAGATCTTCGAATGGAACATGGGACACACGGCGAACTACGCCGAGTTGTCGTACCTGATGACCCCGCGCCCCTTCATGGTCGAACGGGGGCATGATGACGGCGTGTCACTGGACGAGTTTGTCGCGTTTGAATACGCCAAAGTCCGGCGGCATTACGCCAAGGTGGGTCTGGGCGACAAAACCGAGATCGAATTCTTTAACGGACCGCACAAGATTCACGGCGTGGCGACCTACGATTTTCTGCATCGGCATCTGAATTGGCCGAAAAAAACGGGGAACTGACAGGTTCCCTGGGTGATCGATTGTCGGCCGTCGCGGGGGAAGGAACCTCCCCGCGACGGTCCTGACCGATCAGGCGGCCATACCGGCAACACTGGTTGCTGGCAAGGGACTGAGCGCGCCGGTTGGCAACCCGTCGACTGGTTGCTGTTGAGCTTGCGCATTCGGCGGATCGTCTCATCTGGAACTCCGTGGAGCGGTCCGCTACGCTACTCCGTGGAGGCAAAACACGATTTCTATGGTGATTCCCCGTCTGGCATATCGTCTCGCGACCGAGATTTCCCCGCGACTGGCTCTGAAAGGGGCGTACCTGTGCGCCTATAAAGGGATGCGGGCCATCTGGTCCTACAAGAAACGCCTGAAGTCCGGCGAACTTTATCCCCCGTTCATGTTCGTGGCCCTGACCAACAAGTGCAATCTGCGGTGCCATGGTTGCTGGGTCGAGAAGGAAGGCGTCGGCTATTACCTGCCCGAAGGCGAACTCGATCTGATCATCGAGAATGGCAAACGACGGAACGCCCATTATTACACCCTGCTGGGGGGTGAGCCGATGATGTACCCCAAGCTGTGGGACATCTTCAGCAAGCACTCGGACTGTTACTTTCAGGTCATCACCAACGGCATGATGTTCACCGAGCGCAACGCCGAACGTCTGCGCGAGGTCGGGAATGTCACACCGCTCATCAGCATTGACGGATTCAAAGAGAACAACGACAAGCGCCGCGGCGTCGGCGTGTTTGAAGCGGCCGAAGAGGGCATGGCCCGGTTGAAGAAAAACAAGATTCTGTTCGGTATCGCGACGACGATTACCGGCCAGAACGTCGATGAAGTGCTGACCGATGACTACGTGCAGTGGTTCATCGACCGCGGCGCCATGTACATCTGGTATTACGTGTACCGCCCCATGGGAGCCGAGCCGCACACCGAATATTGTGTCACCAAAGAGCAGTTGCTGGAAATCCGCCGTCGGCTGCTCAGGCTGCGCAAGAAGCACCCGATCTTCATCATCGACACGTATTGGACGGCCGAGGGCGAAGCGTTTTGTCCGGCCGCCACGGGACTGGGGTTTCACGTCAATCCCCGCGGCGGGATCGAAATCTGCCCGGCCTTGTCGTTTGCCCGCGACATGGTCACCGACAACAACGGCGACCTGTTCAAGACGATCAACGAAAGTCAGTTTTTGCGCGGCTTCCAGGACTTCGTCCACGAACGGACCAAAGGCTGCGTGATTCTGGAAAATCCCGTCGAACTCAAGAATTACATCGAGGGGATGGGGGCGAAGGACTTTTCAACCCGCGACGCCTACACCGAGCTGGCCTCGGGTTCGCCCCGCAACAGCCATCACCTGCCGGGTGAAGAGATTCCCGAAGACTACTGGCTCTATCGGTTCCTGAAACGCCAGGTGTTCTTCGGGATGGGAGCCCACGGATGATGTGGCCGAACTCGAATGAAACCCAGGAACTGCTGCTGAATGCCGGGCAAGGACAGTCGGCGGCGGTCAACGATCTGCTCGATCGGCACCGCGAAGGGTTGCGGAACATGATCCGCGCGCGGATGGACCAGAAACTCTCGCGGCGGGTAGACGCCAGCGACGTCGTGCAGGACGTGATGCTGGAAGCCAGCCAGCGGCTGGCGGACTACATTCGCGACCCCAAGATGCCGTTTGGCCTGTGGCTCAGGCAGATGGCCCAGGATCGGATCATCGACCTGCATCGTCGGCACCGCGTCGCGCGGCGCCGCAGCCTCGACCGCGAACAGCAGGCCGGTCCCCTGAATCAGGATCGCTCGTCACTCGAATTGCTGGCGCAGTTGCGCGACCCGGAATTAACCCCCGCGGCCGCTTCGCTGCGAAAAGAACTGCATGAACGTTTCGTGGAAGGGATCGACCGGCTGGATGACGAAGACCGCGAAATCCTGCTGATGCGTCACTTCGAGCAACTGACGAACAGTGAAGCGGCCGAGTTGCTGGGCGTGTCGCAACCGGCCGCCGGCATGCGCTATCTGCGGGCCTTGCGCCGCTTGCGGGAAGTCCTGGGCGAAGTCGCCAGCCCGGGCAGCGTCGCTGAGAGCTGACAAGGCCCTCCCGGACAGATTTCTGTCACGACGTTGATTGTTGCGCAGGGGAATGTGGCGGAAGAGTTGTGACGGGAACGGACGTACCAGAACACCACTGAACTGCAAACCGGGACTCTGTGGAACATGCGCTGTCATCAGCATCTCGAAGTGGAAGCCGACGCCGTCTGCGCTGGCTGTGGGCGGGGAATCTGTCGGCAATGCCAGCAGCCCACCATTGATCAGAAAGTTCTGTGCGGTCTGCCGCAATGTGCCGCAACGGTGAAAGCCCATGCCGCCGTGCCGTACGTCATACGACAGAGTTGTTCGAATCGGGCCGCCGAATGCCAGGTGTTCTCCGGCTTGTTTCGCGCCACCAGCCTGCTGCTGCTGCTGCCTCTGCTGTTTGTCCTCGCGACATCGTTCTGCACCACGATCTTGTGGGTGGGGACGAATTTCGGCACACCCTGGGGGCTGCGGGCCGGCACCGGTGAAGCGGCGTTCCTGATGATCATGGGAGGGGTGTTTTGCCTGCTGTTGATTCTGACCGTCACAGCTTGGCGCTGGCATACCAAATTCCAATTGATTCAGCAGACCTGGGAAGATCTGGCCAGCGAATTTCAGCTCCGCGAATTTCCGGACGACGCCGATGACACCCCCTGATCGTCAACCGGCAACAGTCCCGGCGGGCACCCCCGAACGGTCGGTCCCACTCAGCCGCCGGGCGTTTTCCGGCTGGCTCCTGGGAAGCGCGACTCCGCTCGTCACACTGGCAACATCTCCGACGGTGAGTGCCGCGGAAGCCCAAGTGGCGCCTCGGTCAGAGGCAACAGTCATCGAGCGTCAGTTGGAACTGATTCTCCAGCAATACCCCGACCCGCGTCTCGATGCGGCGGCAGTAGCCGAGATTCGTGACGACCTCGAAACGCAACGCCTGCGCAGCGATCTCTTGAATCGGTTCCCGCTTCCCAACCACGCGGAACCGGGACCGATTTTCACCGCCTGGCGCAGGGCCCCCTGATTGCCGCGGACTTCAATTGGTCAACCCAAACGTGCCACAATGACCCGGGATCTTCGCTGACAGGCCGAACACGACAACCGCTGGAATCACCCGTTCCATGTCGCGACTTACTGATGTCGGACAGAAACTCTCTGCGTCAACTTTTGGCAAGCGATGACAACACCGTTTGCAACGAGGAAAACCTCGCAACCAACGCCTTCGCTGCTTCACTCCTCTGACCTACGAGTGGTTCGCCGTGCCTGTGCCAGCCGACTTTGCCTTTGCCACGATCCGTCAACTGGCTCAGGGGCTGCGCGAGCAGCGGTTCACGGCGGTGGAACTGGCCGAGTTCTTTCTCGCGCGACTCGAGCGTCTGGGACCCCGCTACAACGCCGTGGTCACGGTCACACGCGCCCGTGCCCTCGCTGAGGCCACCCAGGCCGATCAGGAATTCAAGGCCGGTCGGGACCGCGGCCTGTTGCATGGCATTCCCTATGGAGTCAAAGATCTCCTGGCCACGCGCGGCATCCCCACAACCTGGGGCGCGGCTCCGTTCCGCGAACGAATCATTGACGACGAAGCCACGGTCATCACCAGGCTGCGCGAGGCGGGTGCCGTCCTGGTGGCCAAACTCGCCATGGTCGAACTCGCGGGGGGGCTGGGTTATCGCCAGGCGCACGCCTCGTTTTCGGGCCCCGGCCTCAACCCGTGGGACGTGAAGTCGTGGAGCGGAGGGTCCTCCAGCGGTTCAGGTGCTGCCGTCGCGGCCGGGTTGGTTCCGCTGGCAATCGGCTCGGAAACTTCAGGCTCAATTGTCACACCGGCGGCCTATTGCGGTGTCACCGGACTTCGCCCGACCTATGGCCGGGTGAGCCGGCATGGAGCGATGGCTCTGACCTGGTCGATGGACAAACTGGGCCCCCTGTGCCGCACGGCGGATGATTGCGGTCTGGTCCTGAATGCCATCGCCGGGCCTGACCCGCTGGATGACACGTCGGTATCGCGTCCGTTCCAATATCCCGAACCTGGCGCCGCCGCAGGGCCTTTCAAGCTGGCCATCCTGCGTGAACCGACCCGCAAGCCTCAGCCCGAAATCCAGCAAAATTTCGCCACCGCGCTGCAGGTGCTGGAAAACCTGGGGACCATCATGGAAATTCCACTGCCCGATTTCCCCTACTCGGCGGTCGTGGGCACGATTATCAACTGTGAACTCACGGCCGCGTTTGGCGATCTGCTGACGACGGGTCAGGTGTGGGAGATGACGGCCCCCGAAGACAGGGTGGGACTGCATGCCGCGTCGGTGATCCCGGCCCGTGATTACATCAACGCCTGCCGCATCCGACGTCAGATCCAAATCGCCGTCGACACAGCCTTTGCAGGCTTTGATGCCATCGTCGTCCCGACCGGCAGTACGGTCGCCCCGCCGCTCGATCGGGAATTTCGCGAATATCAGGCCCCCTATCGCGGCACCGGCCTGACCGTAGCGGCCAACGCGGCGGGATTGCCCGGAATTACACTGCCCACGGGGCACGGAGAGCGTGGTCTCCCCACCTCGTTGTCGCTGGTAGGCCGGGCGTTTTCCGAGAATCAGCTACTGGCCGTCGCCTCGGCGTATCAGTCGCGCACCGACTGGCACACGCGGCATCCGGGCGAATAACGAACCAGGCGGGCGTCAACGTCATTCGGCCAGGAGCCTGATGCGGCCTGCTCCGTGGTAGGCAAACAAAAGCACGTCGCGCTGTTGGTCAGAGGCCCTGTTGGCCGGAGTCGCCGGACCGTATAACAATTCAGGACGACCGGTGAGGGTCGTCCTGTTTTCTGAAAGCGGTTATACGAGCGAGCGCGTTAGGTCGGGACTTCCGCGGGAGCGGCATCTTGCCAGACCATGAGATGCTCTTCGACGAAGACCACCACCGCGGTTTTCGCCCCCTCGGCCACTTCGACCGAGATGCCGGCTTCGCGCAGTTTGGCTTCCTGCTCAGCACCCACTTCAACGGCACCATCGTCGCGAACCGCACGCCACCACTGCAGGTGGGGCCAGTCACGCCGGACTGCCTTCAAACACGAGTCCATGGCCCGTCCTCCATTCCCTGCGTTGAAGCCCGCGCGACGGGCGATATGCGAATATTTCGCAATTTTTCCCGCTCGCTTCAGCTCCCACAGTATTTCCGCGACTTCATCGGCGCGAGACGATGCCATACTCATACCCTCCGACGGTGATCGTTCTCCAGTAACAGAAATGGACATCCCATTCCGGTTGTCGCGACCGCTCGATCGTGCGATACAAACGACATCATCAGGATATCCGATTTGACCACCTGTCTCAACCCCGTTTGCACGCGCCGACACATTCCCACGCGAATCCATCGAGGCTCATATCAAGGTGTCTCTACATACTTTGTCATCCCAAGTGACACCGGTCCTGTCACGGGTGCATCGCATAAAAATGCGAAAACCCCGGTCGCCTCGAAAAGAGCGACCGGGGTTCCAACTGATGACTCAATGCTCGAGCAATTCGCGCTGCTGACGCGTGAGCCGCAATGGTTATTCGTTCTCGGGCAGGGCCGGAGATTCAGGACGAAAGTCAGAGATCACTTCGGCGGACGCGACAGGCACGGCCGTGTCGTAACCTGGGAAGTCGAACTTGCGGTTGGCGTCGGCGACCCGAACCACATCGTCGACAGGCAACACAGGGAGCGATCCGACCGGCACAGCGTTATCGACCGCATCGACCGGTTCGTTCTGGGCCACTGGCGTGTGCAGGCGAATGAAGTACCAGCGATGCGATTCAATCGTGATCGTCTGCAGGTCCGCCGAGCCTTTTCCGAGATCCGAATCCGCCACCACGTGGGCTTCGGTCAGAATCAGGCGGGCGACGCGCCCCGTATCGCTCACGACGCGGAACTCGCCAGCGGGCAATCCAGACGGCAGGGGAATCGGACAATCGCTCACGGTCCAGACTTCTTCCCGCGCGGCGTCGTTGATCACATTCGTCACCGAACGGATCGGGGTATCAATCTCGGTGACCACGGGCTCGCGCGGTGCCACTTCGGTCAAGGTTCGGTTCTGAATCCTCCAGACAACCGGAGGTCGCTGGCGATCATTGGTCGTCCACACCCGGGCGAACAACCCCAGCGCCAAAATCAGAATGATAAAGTGTCCGTTGATCGTCATGGTGCAGGTGATCCTCTTTCCCCAGCCTGGATGAACAGGCAATCTCGTTATCTCAACCGCGCAGGGCGCGCGGGTGCAAACAGCTGCTTTTACTTTGTATCGGATACGGTAAGATGTTCGTGTTAGGCAATTTGCGTGATGTGAGCGAAATTTCCGGAGATTGAACGCCGGAGCCTCCCCGTGCCCCCGAAACCAGGCAGCCGGTGGCTGCCTGCCCGCACACCGTTCCGCACCGGACCGCTTTTTCCACGGCAAATCGCCCCGCGAGTTCAGGCGAATTCCACCGGACCGATTTCTCGTTATACTCCCCGCATGTCTGAGAACATTCTGATGCACCCGGTGACCTCGCCCCTCCGCGGGGAAATTCGACCACCGGGATCCAAAAGTCTGACCAACCGAGCCCTGGTGACAGCCGCACTGGCTTCGGGGCGTTCACACCTGACCGGTGTCCTCGACAGTCAGGACACCCGGGTCATGGTCGAGAGTCTGCGCCGCCTGGGGATCGAACTCTCCCACGATCAGGCCCGGCGGACGATCGATATCACGGGTTGCGCCGGTCGACCATCTGTCGCCAAAGCCGACCTGTGGCTGGAAAACAGCGGCACCAGCATTCGCTTCCTGACGGCTCTGTGCTGCCTGGGAACGGGCGAATACCGACTGGATGGCAATACCCGCATGCGCGAGCGGCCGATCGCCGACCTGATCTCGGCTCTGGCCGCGTTGGAAGTCGCCATTCACTGTGAGCTCAACAATGGCTGCCCGCCGGTGGTCGTCAGGGCCACGGGCATTCGCGGGGGAACCGTCCAAATCGGTGGCGAAGTTTCGAGTCAGTTTCTCAGTGCCCTGCTGCTGGCGGCTCCGGGCGCCAGCGCCCCGCTCACCATCCAGGTGGCCGGCCCGCTCGTCTCAGAACCGTACGTCGATATGACGATCCGCGTCTGCGAGGCGTTTGGCGTCGAGATCGAACGCCCCAGTCCGGGAACGTATCGAGTGCGACCACAGAGTTATCAGGCCCGGGAATACGACATTGAACCCGACGCTTCAGCGGCGAGTTACTTCCTGGCGGCGGCCGCCGTCACGGGGGGTGAAATCACGATCCCCGGGCTCTCGCGTCAATCGCTGCAGGGAGATGTCGGTTTCGCCGAGGTCCTGAGACAAATGGGATGCGAAGTCAGCTACGGCCCGCAGTCGATCACCGTGCGGGGCCGGCCGTTGCGGGGAATCGAGGTTGATATGAATGGCATCAGCGACACGGCGCAGACGCTGGCCGCGATTGCTCCGTTCGCCAGCGGCCCCACGCGAATTCGCAACGTCGCCCACATCCGGCACAAGGAGACTGATCGCGTTGCAGCGCTCGCCACCGAACTGCGGCGCATTGGTCAACAGGTCGAGGAATTCCCGGACGGCCTGGCGATTACCCCAGCTCCGGTGCAGCCGGCCACAATCGCCACGTACGACGATCATCGCATGGCGATGAGTTTTGCGATCACGGGGCTAGTCGCGCCGGGAATCACGATCGCACATCCGGAATGCACCGCCAAAACCTATCCACGGTTCTTCGACGACCTGGCGGCACTGGCGGGTTCGTCATGAGCAAACCGACGACCGCCCGTGAAATCGCGTACGCAGTCCTGAGTCAGTGGAATACCCGCTCACCGCACGGGTCGCGGCAACTCGATGAACTGGCCAATCAGGCGCATGTCCCCCCGGTCGAACGGGGATTGGCCCGGGAACTGGTACATGGCATCATGCGGCGGCGCGATACGTTGTCAGCGTTAATTCGCCCCCATGTCAATCGCCCCCTGGCGCAAGTCGAAACGGGCGCTCTCGCGCTGTTGTGGCTTGGCGCTTATCAGCGCGTCATGCTGTCGGGCATTCCCGAATACGCCGTGGTGAATGAGACGACCGAACTGGCTCGCCGCTTTGGCAAACCCCAATGGACCGGGTTCATCAACGCCGTGCTGCGCGCCCTGGGACGGTCGGTCACCGAGGAATTTGTTGCCACCCCGGCCCGCAACAACGTGCCCCTGGGCCCCGAGCGTTACCGTGTGGTCACCGAGGATGTCTTTCCCGATCCGCGGCGGGACTGGATCGGCTATTACGCGATGGCGTTCAGCTTTCCACGCTGGCTCGTGGAGCGCTGGGCCAAACGCGCCGATCGACCCCAACTGATCCAACGGGGCTTCTGGTTTAATTCCCCGACCGACCTGTGCCTGCGGGTCAATACGCTCCGCACGTCGCGCGATGCCATGCTGGCCGCACTGGCCGCGGCCAATGTCCCCGCTCGCGCGGGCCATCATCCCGACGCGATCTGGCTCGAAGAATCGACGGCAGTCCCCAAGCTGCCGGGGTTCGACGCAGGCTGGTTCGCCGTGCAAGATGAGTCGGCGATCTCCGCCGGCGCCCTGTTGAATCCGCAACCCGGAGAGCGGGTACTCGACTTGTGCGCGGCTCCCGGCGGGAAAACGGCGCATCTCGCGGCACTGATGCAGAACCAGGGTCAGATTGTTGCCACCGACATCGAAATTTCACGATTGCAGAAAGTTACCGAAACCTGTCAGCGACTGGGGGTGTCGATTGTCGAGACCCGATTGCTGGCACGCGACGATGCGACACTGCCGGGTCAGACGTTCGATCGCATCCTGCTTGATGTCCCCTGCTCGAATACGGGCGTGCTGGGAAAGCGCCCCGAAGCGCGCTGGCGCTTGAGCCCGCAGGATCTCCCCGAATTGGTGGCGATCCAGTCGCGATTACTCCGCTCGGCCAGCGACCAACTCCTCGCGGGGGGACACCTGGTCTATTCCACCTGCAGCATCGAACCCGAAGAGAATCGGGCGGTGGTCGAGACGTTTCTCAAGGATCGTCCTGATTTCTCGCTGCTGGAAAATCACGCTCACAGTCCCGGGCAACCGGTGGATGGCGGGTATCAGGCACTGCTGCGACGGAACCCGCGGTAGTCGAATCCATCCCATCATCCCAAGTTCCTTGCTGGCACAAATTACGTCGCAACACCCTGTTTTTGCCGTGCTTTCCGTAGGCGGAACGGCACGAGGCCACGCGGGGGATACTATTGACCGACTGCGGGAATGCCGATCAAATAGAAAGATCAAGAATTTTCGATGTGTCATGATTTCGCCTGCCCACGGTCGATCCAACCGACCGTTTTTTCCCTGCTGCTGTGGAGCTGAAGTGATGTCGAATTCGATGCGTCGCCGATCCGGGGGACGTCCACAGCCTGCCCACCAGCATTCGCTGGGGATAACCCGTCGCGAACTGTTGCAGGTCGGGTATTCGGGTCTGCTGGGACTGAGTCTGCCCGGATTGCTGGCCCGCCAGGCGGCCGCCGCAAACCGCAAATCTTCGTCGGGCGTCCAGCGCTCAAACAAATCGGTGATCATCGTGTTCTGCACGGGCGCACCGAGTCATCACGATACGTTTGACATGAAGCCGGAAGCCCCGCCCGAGGTCCGGGGGGAATTTCAGGCGATCTCGACCAGCACCACCGGCCTGCATGTCTGCGAGCACCTGCCGCGGATGGCCGAGCGGGCGCACCTGTACTCAGTGGTACGGTCGTTGTCGCATGGCGAGAACAACCACCTGGTGGCCACCCACCATGTCCTGACGGGGAATAAGCAACCCGGGGCGTTCTTCGACAAGATCGCCTCGCGCGATGACTTCCCGAGCTACGCCTCGGCGTGCGACTATTTCCATCCGCGGACCGACGGCATCCCCACCGGCGTGAACCTGCCCACGTACCTCCGCGAAGGACCGTTACTGTGGCCCGGACAGTACTCAGGTTTTCTGGGTGCCCGGCACGATCCCTGGCAGATCACCAGCGATCCGAGCCAGCCCGACTTTCGCGTCGATGCCCTGCAATTGCCGCAGGGAGTCGATGTGACGCGCCTCGAAAGCCGCCGCAGTCTACTGGGGGAATTCGATCGGCAGCGGGCCGCGCTCGACGAAACGCTCGCCGCCAGACAACTCACCGACGAACAGCAACAGGCCTTCACCATGCTGACGTCGAGCAAGATCACGCAGGCGTTTGAAATCCATCGCGAATCCGACGCCGTCCGTGATCGTTACGGCCGGCATACGTTTGGTCAGTCACTGCTTCTGGCTCGACGACTGAGGCAGGTCGGCGTGCCGGTCGTGCAGGTCAACATGGGGCGTGTCCAGAACTGGGACAACCACGGGAACATCTTCCCGACCCTGAAAACCCGTCTGCTGCCACCCCTCGACCAGGGGGTCGCGGCCCTGCTCGATGACTTGAATGAATCGGGACTGCTCGAAGACACCCTGGTCATGATGCTGGGGGAATTTGGCCGGACGCCGAAACTGAACTCGCAACCCGGTCAGGCCCCGGGCCGCGACCACTGGGCCCCCTGCTTCTTCGGCCTGTTCGCCGGCGCAGGAGTCCGCGGCGGGCAAATCATTGGCAAATCCGACGCGATCGGAGCCTACCCGGTGACCACCCCGTATTCACCCGATGACATCGGCGCGACGGTCTACTCCCTGCTGGGAGTCGACCCTTATATCGAAGTGCACGACCGACTGCAGCGCCCGATTCAACTCAATCGGGGCTCAATCATCGAGCCGTTGTTTACAGGGGCGTGATCTCGGCCCCGTCCATCAGTTCGCGTCTTGTTCAACTTCGACTGGCTGCGCAACGCCAGGAACGGGCAGCGCCATGTTGAAGTTGATACCAGCCGGCATCTGCCGCATTTTCTCGGTCTGCGACTCTTCGTACGCCTTGAATGCGTCCATGTCGTCAAACTCCAGGACCGTGCCGACTTGTTCCAGAGGGATGAGAATTCGCGCGGGGAGCGGTTTGTCGTTTAACTTTTCGATTCCCTGACCGGCCAGAAATCGCACGCCTCCCAGTTCAAACAGGCTCGGGTTCTCTAACACCCAGCCCGCAAAGCCGCTCATAAACATCTGCGTTTGAATGAACTGGGGCGAGTTGTCGGACTTCTTCTGCACCAGCAGGATTTTGCCGACGAAGGGGGCCGGAGCGTTGGCCACAGGCTTTTTCTCGGCGGGAGTTTTCTTTTCCGCCGCTGCCTTCTCTTGCGCCGTCGAGGGGTTTTCGAGCGCACTCCAGACAACACCCACGGCCACGAACAACAACAATCCCGCAATCATCCATCGAGGTCCGCGCATGTTCCGTGCTCCTATGGCCTGGTATTCGAGTACTGTCGGGTCTAAGTCTGCGGGAACTGTACCACCACTGCAGCGGCCAAAGCAAGGTGCTCGCCACGCTGAACTCGGTTCAGTCCCGGGAGCGAAGTCTCGCGCGCAACCAGAATTTGGCCGGAAGGTTGCGGCGTTTCTCGTCTCTGAAACGGGAGAAGTCAGTCAAAACGTCAGACCGACCAAGGAATGTGCTCGCCAAACCAACCGCACCAATTTGGCCCAGTGGAGACACCGGTCGAAAAAATCGACCTTGGCACATTTCCCGGAATCAGAGAAAAATTCGCCGTTTTCACGAGTCCCAACGGCGACTCGCGGGTTAGTGAAATATGGATCGATTGAACACAAAACGGTGTGCCGTCCCTGACTTCCGGAAATCACGCCACATGCGCACGAGAATCATCGCAAGTTTATTATTTACAGCGACTTGCATCACACTCCCCCGAATCCAGGCTGCCCCTCCCGCGGGAAGTGAGAAGCCGCCCACACGGGAAGAATCCGAGTACTTCGAGAAGAAGATCCGGCCGATTCTGGTGAAGAACTGCTACGAGTGCCATTCGGGCGATGTACAGAAGGCCAAAGGGCACTTTGTACTCGACACCCGCGAGGGGTTGCGGGCGGGGGGTGACTCGGGACCGGTAATCGTCCCCGGCCAACCCGACGACAGCCCGCTGATCGAAGCCATCAAGTACGAGGGGCTGGAAATGCCCCCGAAAGAGAAGCTGTCCGACGAACTGATTCAGGAATTGACCCGCTGGGTGGAAATGGGTGCCCCCGATCCACGCGTGGGCAAAGCGGCCCAGGTCAAAAACAAGATCGACCTCGCCGAGGCGCGGAAGTTCTGGGCCTTCCAGCCCCCCCACCGCAGTCCGCCTCCCGCGTCCCAGGCCACTGTGTGGGCGCGCACCGACCTCGACCGGTATATCCAGTCGGCTCGCGACAAGAAGGGACTCGCGGTGGCCCCTGACGCGGACCGGCAAACCCTGCTGCGGCGGATCACGTTCGACCTGACCGGGTTGCCACCCACCCCCGAAGAAGTCGATCAATTCGTCAACGACACGTCAGACAACGCCTTGGCAACTGTGGTTGATCGGCTGCTGGCTTCGCCCCGGTTTGGCGAGAAGTGGGGACGCCACTGGCTTGATGTCGTCCGGTTTGGTGAATCGACGGGTAAAGAACGGAACATTCCGTTTCGCTACGCCTGGCGGTATCGCAATTACGTCATCGACGCGCTGAACGCCGACCTCCCGTTCGATCAATTCATCGTGGAACAACTTGCGGGCGATCTGCTGCCTGCCGACACCGATGCCGAGCGCGATCGGCACCTGATTGCCACCGGGTTCCTGGCTGTGGGGACCAAGGGGGTCAACATTAAGGATGGCGACCAGTTCCGCTACGAAGTCATCGATGACCAGATCGACGTCACGAGCCGGGCCTTTCTGGGACTGACCGTGGCTTGTGCCCGCTGCCACGACCACAAATTCGACCCGATTCCGATCAGCGATTATTACGCACTCGCCGGCATTTTTCGCAGCACCGACACCCATTCCGGCGTCAAGCCGGGTGCCAAATCGGCCACCGACCGGGCGCTGTTGAAACTGGTGCAGACCGGCAGCACGACTACTGCGACCTCGCGCAAAACCACTAAAGAACTGGCCGGGCATGCCGAACGGCAGAAAGAGATCGAAGAGATCAACGCCAAGCTGACCGCCCTGCGGCAGCAACAGCGCGACATGCGTAAAGTGGCCCGCCAGCAGAACAACAAGAAGAAAAAGAAGCCCCAAGTTCCGGCCCAACCGGTCGCCGACAATGGATCGGCCAACGATCTGCGGAAGCAGGTCAAAGAGCTCGAAGACCGCCTGGAAAAGCTGGAAGGGGCCGCGACACCGGCCGGCGATTTCGTGATGGGTGTCAGCGACGGAAAAATCCAAAACTCCCCCCTGCTGAATCGGGGCGAACTGAAAGACAAAGGCGAAGAGGTCCCCCGGGGCGTGCTGACAGTCCTGCACAACTCCTTCGGAAAAATCACTCCGAAGCAAAGCGGCCGGCTGGAACTCGCCCACTGGATCGCCTCCCCGGATAACCCGCTGACCGCACGTGTGTTCGTCAATCGGGTCTGGCAGCACTTGTTTGGCGAAGGATTGGTCGCCTCCATCGACAATTTCGGCGCCCTGGGAGAAGAACCGACGCATCCCGAACTCCTCGATGCGCTGGCGCTGCAGTTCATGAACGAAGGCTGGTCGGTCAAAAACGTCATTCGCACGATCGTGCTGAGTCGCACTTATCAGATGAGCAGCCAGCATAGCGCAGCCGACTTTGCGATTGACCCCGAGAATCACTACTACTGGCGAAAGGAACGACGACGACTCGAAGCCGAGGAAATCCGCGACGCAGTCCTCGCCGTCGCCGGCGCGCTCGAGACCGACCGTCCCGAGGGTTCGCCCGTGCTCGACCTGCCCAACAACCAGATCAAGGGCGGCAAAGGCCTGGGTGATCTCCGCAAAGCTACCAACGTGCGCAGCGTGTACCTGCCGATCGTGCGGGGCAACGTTCCCGAGATGCTGGCGGTGTTCGACGCCGCCGACCCCAGCCTGATCATTGGCAAGCGCGATGTGACGACAGTACCCACGCAGGCCCTGTACCTGCTGAATAACAGCTTCATGATGAAACAGGCTGAGCAACTCGCACAGCGCGTGTTGAAACCGAGCGGTCTGAATCTGGAAGCGCGAATTGACTTGTCGTACCGCCTCGTGCTGGGACGGTTACCCAGTCCCCATGAAAAGTCTGAAGTCTTCCAGTTTCTGAACGATTATCAGCAGTCACTGGAGGCCGCAGGCACCAAAGGCAATCTGCAACTGGCCACTTGGGCCAGTTTCTGCCAGACATTGCTGGCGTCGGGCGAATTCCGTTACGTCTACTAATTGATCTCTGCAAGGTCCGATACCATGTTTCCAAATCGTCTGGGTGATCTGTTCTCGCGACGCGAGATGTTGAAGTCGGCTTCCTGCGGTTTTGGCTTTCTGGCGCTGGCCGACATGCTGACGCGGGCCGCGACCGCCGCCGATTCCGGCAACAATCTGCTGGCTCCCAAGGCTCCGCACTTCACCCCCAAAGCGAAGCGCGTGATCTTCATGTTCATGGCCGGTGCGCCGTCGCATGTTGATACGTTCGACTACAAACCCCAACTGGCGATCGACGACGGCAAAGAGGGGGGTGGCCGGGGCAAAGGCCGCAAGCTGATGAAATCTCCATTTCAGTTCAGCCAACATGGCCAGAGCGGTCTGTGGTTCCCCGAAACCCTGCCCAACCTGGCCCGCCACGCCGACGAACTGTGCCTGCTGAACGGGATGCATACCGATCTGCCGGCCCACGGCAACGCCACCTTGATGATGCACACCGGGAATTTCCGTTTTGTGCGTCCCTCGATGGGGGCCTGGACGCTCTACGGACTGGGGACAGACAACACCGAACTGCCCGGTTTCATCACCTTGAATGGCGAACGCGGGAGTGCCCAGAACTACGCCAGCGCCTTCCTGCCGGCCGCTTACCAGGCGACTTCAATTCAGGGAACCGAACGGAACAAGTCGGCTGTCGCCAACATCGAGAATCCCAAACTTTCCGAGAGCCTGCAGCGCCGACAACTCGATCTGCTCGCCAGCCTGAACCGGGAACGTCTCGAAAAAGACGTCGTCAACCCCGGCCTGGAAGGGGTCATC
Source organism: Planctomycetota bacterium (assembly GCA_018242565.1). Classification (GTDB taxonomy): domain Bacteria; phylum Planctomycetota; class Planctomycetia; order Planctomycetales; family Planctomycetaceae; genus JACQFH01. The sequence goes on from JAFEBR010000555.1 coordinate 18,466, forward strand.
GAATCGTACGAACTGGCGTTCAAGATGGAAGGCGCCCTGCCGCAGATCATGGACATCTCGGGCGAGACGGAAGCCACTCAGAAGGCCTACGGCATCGGGATCAAGGGGACAGCCAATTTCGGCCGACAGTGCCTGCTGGCCCGCCGTTTCGCCGAGGCAGGTGTGCGGTTCATTGAAATCGGCGTCGGCGGCTGGGATCAGCACCGCGATCTGAAAGCCAAACTGACGACGAACTGCCACTCGATCGACAAGCCGATTGCCGCCCTGTTGACCGATCTGAAAGAGCGGGGCCTGCTGCAGGACACGCTTCTCGTCTGGGGTGGCGAATTCGGCCGGACCCCCGGGGCCCAGAACAAAGACGGACGCGACCACAATGCCACTGGCTTTTCCATGTGGATGGCCGGGGGGGGCGTCAAAGGAGGTTTGCGTTACGGTGCCACCGACGAACACGGCGTGTCGGCGGTTGAAAAACGAATGCACATCAACGACCTGCACGCCACGATGCTGCATCTGCTGGGGATCGATCACGAACGGCTCACTTACCAGTACGGCGGCCGAGCAATCCGCCTGACCGATCTGGGTGGCGTGGTGGCGAAAGACATCTTGGCCTGACCCCAACCGCCAGGCGAGCAGCGACCGCAGGTGCGGCACCGACAGAGGCAGCCGGGCTTTAGTGGACCGACTGTCCGGTACCGACTTGGAAAACAGGCCAGTTCGTTTACAATTCAGGTTGCGTCGAATGCGTGGCGTGGCCCTCGTCCTCGCGACGGGGGTGGCGTTCCTCCCTCACTTGCCTGCCTGAATCCCACCCATGAAAACTCTGTGCGCTGCCAGTTGCGGATTCCTCGGACTTTTTTGTGCGCTGACTGCCGGCTGGTGCCAGGCCGCCGATCGACCGATTCAATTCAATCGCGACATTCGGCCCCTGCTCTCTGACAACTGCTTCGCCTGCCATGGCCCGGACCGCAACAAGCGTCAGGCCGATCTGCGGCTCGATACGAAAGAGGGACTGCACGGCCCGGGCAACGGCCAACCGGGCACCGTGGTGCCGGGCAAACCCGAGGAAAGCGAACTGATCCGCCGTCTGACAGCGACCGATCCGTCTGAACGCATGCCGCCCCGCGAAAGTGGGAAGCAGCTCACCGCCGCGGAAATCGAACTGCTGACCCGCTGGGTGGCTGAAGGCGCCCCTTACGAAGGACACTGGGCCTTTCTGCCCCGCCAAACCCGGCCGACTGCCGGGGCGAAGACCGCCGCCCACGAATTCAACCAGCAGGCCAGCGCCCGGCTCGATGCCCTGATCGCCGCGACCGCCAAAGCCAATGGCCTCACTCCGGCCCCAGAAGCCGATCGCATCACCTTGATCCGCCGTGCCTATTTTGACCTGGTGGGACTGCCCCCCACCGAAGCCCAGGTCGACGCCTTCCTGAAAGACCAGTCGCCGCAAGCCTACGAACGCCTGATTGACGGTCTGCTCGCGTCGCCGCACTTTGGCGAACGATTGGCCATGTGGTGGCTCGATCTGGTGCGCTATGCCGACTCGGTGGGCTACCACGGCGACCAGGAAGTCAGCGTGTCTCCCTTCCGCCAATACGTCATCGATTCGTTCAACGCCAATAAACCGTTCGATCAGTTCACGATCGAACAATTGGCCGGAGACCTGTTGCCCGAACGGACACGCGAGCAATTGATCGCTTCGGGCTATAACCGCCTGGGGATGATGAGTGCTGAAGGGGGCGTGCAGGACCGGGAATACCTGGCGAAATACATGGCGGAGCGGGTGCGCAACGCCTCGGGAACCTGGCTGGGAATCACGCTGGGTTGCTGCGAATGCCACGACCACAAGTTTGATCCCTTCTCCACACGGGACTTCTATCGGTTTGGTTCGTTCTTCGCCGACATCAAAGAACGCGGTCTGTATTCCGGTGCCAACGCCGACGGAAACTGGGGGCCCTTTATCAAGGTACCGACCGCCGACC
>JAFEBR010000556.1 GCA_018242565.1 Planctomycetota bacterium
CGACGGAGCCTATTGCTGGACCACCCACACCGAATGCGCTGGACTCGCCTCGGGCGAATCTCGCGTCCGCTTCGTGTACCTGCCCAAACGCCGCCGCAACGAGAAGGGTGAAGATCTCTTCAAAGGCAAGTACAATGACCCCAACAACCTGACCCACACGTTGAAAGTCGCCGATGAAGAACAGACCGACGTGAATTACGACCTGAAAACCGAGTAAACGTCGAGGCCGCGCGATGTCGGTCATTCCGCTGAGTTCCCAGAACCAGGCCCCGGGCCCGGTTGCTACGCCACCGGTGGCGGCACGCCGCTGGATTCTGGGTCCCTGGCTGGACCAGTTGCTGATCATTGCCACGCCGGCCCTCGTCATCCCGGCGGTGTATCTGCTGTACCGCCCCCTGGGGGTCACCGCCGAGACGATCTCGCTGATCGTCACCTCGTTTTTTGCGTTAGGGCACCATCTGCCCGGCATGATTCGGGCGTACGGAGATCGCGAGCTGTTTGCGAGGTTTCGCTGGCGCTTTCTGCTGGCCCCGCCGCTGTTGTTCGCGGTCTATTTCCCCCTGTATCAGTTGCATCTCGACGCCTACCGGCTGATCATCATCGGCTGGGCCACCTGGCATGGCCTGATGCAACTCTACGGGTTTGTCCGGATCTACGATTCCAAAGTGGGCTCGGTCTCGCGGGCCACGGCGAACTGGGACTGGCTGGTCTGCCTGTTCGGGTTTGTCACAGCTCAGTTCTGGTCCCCGGCACGACTCGCGAATCTGCTGGGACATCTGTATGCCCTGGGAGTCCCGTTGATTCCCCCGACAGCCGTCGAGGCGGTGCGTCAAACCAGCCTGTGGCTGTCGGCAGCCGTGCTGTGCGGCTTCACAGCAAACTACATCTGGAGCCTGTTTCATGGCCCGCGCCCCCACCCCATGAAACTGCCGCTGCTGATGAGCGGAATCGGCATGTGGTGGTTCTCTGTGGTTTACATCGACAATGTGATCCTCGGCGTGGCCTTATTCGACATCTGCCATGACGTGCAGTACCTGGCGATCGTCTGGCTGTACAACTGCCGACGGGTGACAACCAATCCTCAGATCGGTCGCTTCATGACCTATGTCTTCCGCCGAGGCATGGTGCTGTTGTACCTGGGCTTGATCGTCGCCTACGGAGCGATCGGAATTGTGCCGGCGTTGGTCGATAACGGCACAGTCCTGGCGCTGGTCAGCGGCATTCTCGGGACCTCAACGCTGCTGCATTACTACTACGATGGATTCATCTGGAAGGTTCGCGAACAATCGACGCAGGCCAGCCTGGGACTCGAACAGCGCGGCCCCAACACTGCGACCCGAGCCGGGGCGCGACTGGTGGTGCCACACCTGCTGAAATGGGCACCCTTGATCGCCCTGACAGGCTGGCTGTTCCTCGGAGACCTGCTCGACCCGGGCCTGCCTGCGACGCAGCGCAGCGAACTCGAAAAACGTTATACCCGGTCCCTGATCGGCAACGCGCGTCTGCCCGCAGCCGACGCCGAGAAGATCTGGCTCTACACGCAGTTCGAACGGGCCCAGGTCGTCGCGGCTTCGGTCCCCGCTGACCGCCACTCGCAGCTGCGGGCCGCGATTCTGTTGGCGAACTTTGGCAAGAATGACGAAGCGGTGCAATTGCTGCAGCAGACGCTGCAACGGCATCCCGATTTTTGCGACGGACATGCAATTCTGGGGGGCATCCGCTTTTATCGCGGCGATTTTTCGCAGTCAGCCGAGGACTTCCGTACGGCACTCACGCACGCGGCCACTCTCGAAGAGCGAATCTCGGTTAACCTGAAGCTTGGTGAGGTGTACCTCTACCTGCACGATCCCGACGCCGCCGAGGCACGGTTCGCCGAAGCGCTGCGTGCGAATCCGCACCTTCACGAAATCATCGACGCCCTGAAAAAACGGGTGGCCAGCGAGACGTCTGCGGCGTAAGCGACCGCCAGCACACGTGTACAACCAGGCGTCGAACGACGAGACCATTCCATCAAGCCGACGCGTGAACGACCCATTTCAGAGGCCAGCGGCGATACCACCAGACGAAACCTGCACCCGCCAGAACCAAAGCCAGTGAGATGACGATTACCGCTCCCACGACGCCGAGTTGCTGCCCCAGTTCGGCGAAGATCCGAAATTTGGCGGCGGGACCGGCGACCGGCCCGCCGTCGGTTCCTTCGAGGGCCCCCAGCAACAATGTCAGCAGCGCCATGAAGCCCAGAAAGATTCCCAATCCCTTTTGTTGATCCAGCGGCAGATCGTGAGGGCCCACGCGACTCTGCACGGCAGTCCCCTCGCCGGGAATGCCGCCCGCAATCGCGGTAAACGCGGCTTCACTCGAATCGGCGCTCTCGAACGTGATGCGCCACGGTTCTTTCCACCAACCCATCCGCACAATCAGCAGGTGCAGCGACGGAACCCAGGCAACACTGCTCACGCGATCGAGCGGAATCCGCTTCGCGGTGCCGCCCAGAACATCATGCGGGCTCTCACCCGCGGCGAGTCGCTGCAACAGTGGCGCGCACGCCGACGGTTCGGAACAGCGCACCACATACAATGCCCCATCGCCCATCGCCACGACTTGGGAATGGGCTTCCCAAGCCGCTGGTTGAGCACGCGCAGACAGACGAGGCGAGCGGTCCATGTTAGTCCCTCAGCCACTGTGACCCGGCACAGATCCCGCGAACAGCAAGGCACCGGCCGGCATCACAATCACGACGGCGTGTCGATCAGCGCAACTGATCAAGGGCCGCGACCGCCTGACGAACTTGCTCCAGGCCCCCCAGAGCGTCGGCGAGTTTTTTGACTTCGACCAACTGTTCAAACCCGACTGAGCCCGCAAACGAAGTGTCGGCGACGACGGCGGTCGCTTCGGCCCGCTGGCGTCGTTTCGACTTTCGTTTTCCAGACTTCGAGAGCACCATGCGAATCAAACCCGACTGCACTTCCACACCTTCCGCGAGCAGGCCGGCCTGGATGTCTTTCGCCTTCTGGCGGGGATGAGCCGCAATGTACCGGCGGATCAATTCGCTCGAACTGACTTTCGGCTCATTCGTCTCTGGTGCCGAACGGCGGGCCCGCTTGGCTGCCGCCGATTTGCGACGAGGCTTCCTGGCGACTTCCGGCTGCGATGCTGTGCGTGCAGCGCGTGCCTTGCGACGGGCGCGCGTCCCGCGACCTTTCTTGGAACGGGCTTCAGCCACTGGCGCGGCGACCGCTTCGGCCGCAGCAGTCTCGGGCGCGGCGGCCAACTCTTCTTGGCTGGCAGCAGCCTGCTTGGCGGAACTGGCCATATGATTTCTCTCTAAGAATACGAGGATGATGGGGGAAAGACTTCGCCTGATAATATCGCTTGAGAAAAGGTTTACAAGGTCGTACACCACTCCCGTGACGGTCACGCCAGTCATCAGCGACGTGGGTGCTTCTGAAAGAAGGTCCACATCAGATCGTTCGCCGAGATGTTGTCGGCCACTTTGCCCAACAGTTTCAGCGCAACAGTCTGTCCGGGCCAGGTATGTCCCCCGCCCTCGATACAGACGAAGACCACTTCCGCCCCCTCGCGCCCCCCATCGTAAGTTGTCTGAGTCACCATCAAGTCTGCTCCGGGTTCGGACAACCGCTGCACCTGCGGCACTTCGTGGCAGCCATTCAACTTGACCCACGTTCGTAGAGAATGCTCGACAGGCGGAAAATTCGTCCGGCTGATACTGCGCGGCCCGACGCCCCCGGCTAAGGGGACAAATTCATCGCAGGTTCCATGGAAATGCAGGACTGAAACCGGCCGCTCGATCTGCTCAACAGGCACTCCCAGCCCGCCAGCCACGGGCGCAATCGCCGCGATGCGACCAGACAGTTCCGCCGCCAGGCGGTAGGCCAGCATCGCCCCCAACGAGAACCCGGTCACGTAG
>JAFEBR010000557.1 GCA_018242565.1 Planctomycetota bacterium
ACGTGTCAAACGATGGCACCCCCAATTTCCTGTTCCGCAACCTGGGGGCCCAGGGGATGCCTGGAATTCAGTTCGCCGAGGAAGGCTTAACCAGCGGCTCAGCCGTCAGCCAGGACGGTCTGGCCCAGGCCAGCATGGGGATTGCCTGTGCGGATTTTAATGGCGATGGCCGGCCCGACCTGTATGTGACCAACTTTTACATGGAGTGCAGTGCCTGCTACTTGAATCAGGGAGACATGGCCTTTGTGGACGCAATTCGGGGCGTGGGGCTGTACGCCGCCACGCGGCCCATGCTGGGGTTTGGCACGCAGGCGGCCGACTTCGACCTCGATGGCTGGCCCGATTTGTTTGTCACCAACGGCCACATTGATGATTTTCGATTTCGTGGCGAGCCCTGGAAAATGACGCCGCAGGTGTTTCGCAACCTGCACGACGGAACCTTCGGCGACGTGTCGGCGACCAGTGGCGAGTTCTTTCGCGGGCAATACCTGGGGCGCGGCGTGGCCCGGGTTGATTGGGACCGCGATGGCAAACCCGATCTGGTCGTCTCGCATCTCGATATTCCTGCCGCCGTGTTGCGGAATGAAACCCAGGGAGCAGGGCACGCCCTGATTCTTCAATTGCACGGGGTCGATTCCAACCGTGACGCGATCGGTGCCCTGCTCAAAGTGCAGGTCGGGTCGCACACTCAGGTCTGCGAGATTTGCGGCGGAGATGGTTATTACGCTTCGAATGAGCGGAAGCAGATCATCGGCCTGGGAGACGCGACGGTGGTCGACTCGCTGGAGATTCGCTGGCCGAATGGCAAGGTTCAGCAGTTGCAGCAGGTGCCCGCCGACCGTGAGTTGCACCTGATCGAACCGCACTGAAGCCCTTTCGACGGCCGGGGACATTGCCGCCTGCTCCGGTGTTGCTGGATCCGGTTGTGGTGCAGGCGTCTCGCCTGCCCGGTCCCCCAGGATTCCATCATGCTCCGCCCCCGTGCACACCACCTGACCGATCGCATCGGCACGACCGGCTTCTTGTGAGTCTGGTTCCGTTCGCATCGGGAATTCCAGGAAGCCGAGTCGCGGAGGAAGCGTGGTGGGGAAGCGGTACGGCGCTTGTTCCGACGGATTCCTCATGCCGACCTACAGGTCCTTGTTCTACGAGTGGATGCAGGTTGTTTGTAAGGATGCTCCGGTTTGCGGGCGTTTTCCCGTCTCGGTCATTTGGCGAGTCATGAGCTCTTGAGTTCCGCAGACGGGGGTCGGGTCGGATGCGTGAAGTAGCAGCCGGCGCCGAACCCTCGCTGGGAGAACCTGGGTGTCCGAATTCTGAGTCAGTTCGACTCAACCCATACGTCTGGTTTTCCCTCAAAATTGAAAAATCGATGAATTTTGTTTTGACAAATGAAAACGCTGGATCTAGTTTATATGTTCGTATTCGAGTGAAACTGCCGAATTCATCCGGCAAGCTTTTCTTTGAGTTTCACTGTCGTTCGACAGTTTCTGCTGCGAGTTCTTTTTTTCACTTCTCCGTGGAGGACAGACAAGATGCGAAAAACTTGGGTGCGTAGAGGGTTCACGTTAATTGAGTTGCTGGTGGTGATCGCCATCATCGCCGTGCTGGTGGCGCTGTTGCTGCCCGCAGTTCAGTCGGCCCGCGAAGCGGCCCGTCGTTCGACCTGTAAAAACAACCTGAAGCAGTTGGGCCTGGCCCTGCACAACTACCACGAACAGTGGAACTGCTTCCCGCAAGCCGCCCAGTGGCGTGCGTTCCAGTTGCCGGCCACTGCTGGCAATCAGCGGAACTACACCTGGATCTGCGCCCTGTTGCCGCAGCTCGACCAGGGTCCGGTCTTCAACAAGATCAACTTCTCGATTCCCGCGTGGGGTCAGAGCATCGACGGCACGCCGTTGATCTCGATTGACTTCCCGGTGATCAAGTGCCCGACTGACCCCGGCTTCCAGGCTGGTCAGAACCTGCCGACTGGCGGTCGCGTGGCGAACCAGCTGCAGACGAAGGGGCTCAGCAAGATTGGTTGGTCGACGTATGCCGGTGCTGAAGGTTACGACTGGTGGTTCCGCGGTGGTCACGGTCTGTCGGGCGTGTTCAACCTGAACACCTGCGTCAAGATTGCTGACATCGCCGACGGTACGGCCAACACGATTGCGATCTGCGAAGCCAGCACCGCGGGCTTCCAGCCGCAGCCTGGCGTTCCTGGTCACCAGCACATGGGTGGCGGTATCTACCGTCAGGGTGGTCAGAACAACTGGGTGTATCGTAGCGCCCTGGTGGCGACTAACACGAACGGCGACGTCGCCGGCGGTTATCAGCTGCTCGATCCCGATGGATCGTCTTCGGGTGGTTTCTGGTGGGCGGGTGCCCCCTACTCGATGCAGCCGACTTACCTCGAATGCTTCGGTATCAACAACAACTGGCCCGGCGCTTCCAGCCGTCACTCGGGCGGTGCCCACGCTGTGATGTGCGATGGTTCGGTTCGCTTCTTGAGCGACTCGATGAACTACCCGGGTGAAGCTGCCACCGGTTACAACAACTGCTCGGGCGTGTGGGGTGCGTTGAACACCTACGCCGGCAACGAACCGATCGGCGACTATTAATCGAAGTTGAGTTCAGGCAAAGCTCGGCCCCCGGTCAATTGCCGAGGGCCGAGCCTTTTTCGTAACTGTGCGTAGCGAGAGCAGGCGCAGGCCGGCTCTCGAAGTTGTTGGCTGTCAATTTTTACACGATAGGCATTTCCATGATGAACCTGAAACACGGTTGGCTCGCGGGTGTGTTGCTGTTGTCTGGTTTCGCAGTGGGTTGTGGCGGCGACGGTGGTGGTGGCGCGAAGGTCAGCACCGAAGAATCGCAGAAGAAGATGGAACAGGACATGCAGGAAATGACTGGCAAGATTCCGCAGAATGCGCCCGCTGGCGCCGGCGGCGGTGCCGCTCCTGGCCCGTGATGTAAACAAGTTTCGAGCGCTCGACTCAGTGCCGGCAGTGGTTCCGATCCCCTGCCGGCACTTTGTGTTTCCAGGCTGACCTGCTGCGGAAATTCTGACACGGCGGTCCCCTTCGAGTTCACAGCGTCGATCCCTCCCGACGTAGAGAAGGTGGCTCGTGTCACCGTGGGGACACGAGCGCCTGTCTGCGTCTGCTTCCCCTCTGTCTCGGTTTCCCTGCGAGGTGTCTGTGTCGCGCCGCGTCCTTCTGGCGATTGCCCTGGGGACCTGCCTGGGTGTGCCCTGGCTGGTTCGACCGCGAGAGCAATCGCAGCATCGCCGCGCCACCTGGACCCGCGGGCCCATCGTCGACAGTCCCTGTGCAGCCCCCCTGGCCATCTCCAGCGGCAGCGAAATCGTCAATTATCTGCCGGACGTCACCAGTCGATTGCACATTGATTTTCAGCATTGTGTCGGTCCCCTGGGGACCTACTTTATGCCCGAGGTCAATGGGGTGGGTGGCGCGCTGTTCGATTACGACAACGATGGTGACCTCGATTTGCTGCTGGTCAACAGTAACCGCACCCCCGGAGCCCCGGGCGAATTGCCGGCCGGTTTGCAGCCGGGAAACCGGTTGTTCCGCCAGGATCCCGATGGAACTTTCGCCGACGTGACGGCCGGTTCCGGATTGGCCGGCGGTGATTACTCAGTCGGCTGCGCCGTCGCCGATTTCGACAACGACGGGCACCTCGACGTGTTTGTCACTCACTTCGGCCAGGACCGCCTCTACCAGAACCAGGCGAACGGCACGTTCGCCGACGTGACGGCCGATTGTGGTATTGTCGAGAACGACTACGGTACCTGCGCGGCGGTCTTTGATTACGACGGCGATGGGTGGCTTGACCTGATCGTGGTCAACTACGTCAATGACCCGGAGCACAACCTGTCGATCGCCTGCGCCTCGATTCAGGGCCGCAACAGCTACTGCGGTCCCCACAAGTTTCGCAAGTCAATCAATCGGTTGTACCACAATGAAACGGCTGCCGCCCGCGCGACCGATGCCGCCGCCCGGCCGCGATTTAAGGATGTCACCGTCGAGGCCGGCCTGGGGCAGTCGGCGAATGCGGGCTTCGGCGTCGTCTGTGGCGACTTCAACCGCGACGGCCAGCCCGATTTTTACATTGCCAACGACATGGCCCCCAAGCAATTCTGGATCAACCAGGGGGGCGGACGCTTCGTCGATGAAGCCGCGTTGCGCGGGGTCGCCGTCAATGGCGAGGGCCTCTCGCAGGGGAGCATGGGGCTGGCCACGGGCGATGTGGATGGCGATGGCCAATTCGATTTCGTGGTGACCAACCTGTTCAACGAGATGACCACGCTCTACCTGCACGACCAGCAGGCGGTCTATCGCGATGCGTCGGTCGCGAATGGCTTAAAAAGTTCGACCTGGAAGCACACCGGCTGGGGCGTGGCGCTCATCGACCTCGATCACGATGGGGATCTCGACCTGCCACAGGTGAATGGCCTCGTCGTCCCCTGCAAGTCGGGCTTCCTGCCGCATGGCGAAGACATTTTCAAAAAGGTTTCCGAAACGATACTCGATC